>JANWZE010000144.1 GCA_025054955.1 Blastocatellia bacterium
CCTCCTGCGCTTTGTCTACTTGATGGCGTGGCTGCGGCAAGCGGGTGACCGAGTCCCCTTGGCCGCCCTGCTCTAACACCCCGTGTCAACAGAAAACTCTTGCCCGTCGCATTTCCAAGCACGTTATTTGAAACGATTACCCACCCGCATGAAGCCATACGCGGCAGAGGAACAGTCTCCCGGTGAATGCGCTGTTGCACCATGATCTCAGACTGGGACTACACGACGCGGTCGCTACAGCATCAACGCTGACAAGCGTGGCTACATGATTTCAGGGCGGGAACTGACTCCACCGGCGAACAAGGGAGGTGGAAACTAGAGCGGTTTGCGAATGATTTTACTTGGGAGCCACGCTCCAGTGTGCTTAGCCCGCAAGATGCGGGGCCCCCAGGCCAAAGGCAACTGAAAATTGCTCTAATCACACAAAGAGACCGGATCATTGATTTTCTGCGCCTTGCGCAGCCAGCCGATGCAACGCTTCGCCGCTCAGTCGGTAGATCGTCCACTCATGCATCGCGACAGCGCCGAGCTTCTCGTAGAACCGGATCGCCGGCTCATTCCAATCCAACACAGCCCATTCGAGCCGACCGCAGCCCCGCTTGACGGCCAGCCGCGCCAAATACACGAGCATCGCCCGACCGAATCCTCGACCGCGAAACTCAGGCTTCACATAAAGGTCTTCCAAGTAAAGCCCGCGCCGCCCAAGAAAGGTGGACATATTGTGAAAGAAGAGCGCGAACCCGACAGGCTGATCCTCCACATACCCGATGATGACCTCAGCGACCGGCCGCTCGCCAAACAATTCGTTTCTTAGTTGCTCTTCAGTCGCCACGACTTCGTGCGACAGCCGTTCATACTCAGCCAGCTCCTTGATCAGCGACAGGATCAACGGAACATCAGCGTCGGTGGCTAATTCAATGCGAAAGTGAGCTATCGGCCCAAATGGATTCATACTCTTTCTCCTTGCTCTGGGAGCTCCGCAGGAAGCCCCATCGGGCACATATCAAAGTTGTGGATGTACGCGTTTCTCATTGTTCGACGAAACGACCAGGTAGCGCACGTGACAACTGTCTTTAAGTCAAACCGTGACAGCGTGAGCGAGTAAATCAACTATCATGGGCGCCTTCTGTCATTCGCTTGTGCCACCTATATCCTGACCGTCTCCACGCAGATCAGAGGTTCGGTAGATCAAAAGTCGTGCCTCCGTCTATTGTCGGAAAAGCCACTTTATTACACGAGCGGTGCACAATCCACCTTCTGACTGAAGGATGATGCTTCGAGGTTACCCGCTTCGATTGGACATGTGTTAATTGCCACTCTTCTTTGATCGGTAGCGGCCTATCGCATATCCACCGCCGAGCACAGCGAGCTATCCAATCACTTTTACCAGTTATGCCGCAGCTTCCTTGTCAATACGAAAGACAATGAATAAAAAGATCAGCACAGCAAGAATAAGCACGCCGATGAACCTTTGTACACTTTGAAGTATTTTCAACTGATGCGCTCTTTCCTTATCACGATCACTAAATTCCGCCTTTAATGCCTCGTGGGCATATTCAGCAGATTTCTCAAGATGCGTTTTGTTCAGTTCAAGCTGTTGCTGCCGCAGTGCTAATTCCTGTCGTTGGTTTTCCAAGAACTGCTCAACGAGCTTTGGTAAATCAGGGCCAGCCGCATTTGTCGGGGGCTGGATTTGGTTCTGGTCACTCATGATGCTCTGGTACGATTCCAGATAGGTTTAAAAACCGGATACTTTCTCACAATGCGAATTTTTCCAATCTCTTTCTTGCCTAACTCAGGGGGATAATCTCGGCCGATTCTATGTTGTCTCGTTCATGAGCATACATACGCAAGTATTCTTCGAGGGTTACCACCTCGGTATACAGGCTCTCTTCAATGTCTCTCAAGCTCGCAGACGCCATGTTCATCAAGTTTGTCATCGTATGTACCCCGGCTGCTTTCTTCGCGTCATCATTCTACCGGTGGCTCCTTGGAAGGGTCAAGCTGTTATACCGATAGTCAGGACAAAGGCCGTATGTGATGAGGCGAGATGGCGAGCAGGAGCAGAACGTCGCAAGCAGCACTCTCCGATTTGCTGTGCGCGTATGGTATGATTCATGCTGTGCTCGTTTCTGCTGAGCTGCACCAGCGGCTCTGAGAAGGTAGCCAGACGTGCAACGCCTGGAAGAGCAGATCATACGATCAATTCTGCTGAGCTGCGCCAGCGGCTCTGAGAAGGTAGCCAGACGTGCAACGTCTGGAAGAGCAGATCATACGATCAATAGTGGCGCGTTGGAGACGTGCCAAGACATCGGTGCTCACAACAAGCGGTTCAACTGCATGAACGCCCCAATGGGAGCACTGCCGGCGCCTCTCCAAGGCGCCGTGGGAATTGGGGATGATGTTCGACCCAGACGTTTCACGTCTGGCTACCCTCTTGCGGCGTCTGCCGACGCTGCGTTCCAAGATTACTCCTCGGAAAAAGTGGCACAGGCATTCCTGCCTGTGGCGTTTTTCATCGTTTCTGGGCGTCGTCCCAGACGACATGAACAACTCCTCTGCAAATAACCATTTTCATGCTTCGTGGCGAGTGCGAAGCTCATGGGCGATTCCCTTGGAAATAACATTTGAGCGATTCCTCCGAAACACCACTGCTGAACACAGATGGACAGTACCAATTGCGGGTTGAAGAAATCGGGACTATCCACTCACAATCATGCTACACGGGGTCCCACAGCGAGGCCCCCGTACAGGCCTGCCTGCTTTCCTGGCAAAAACGCGAGCCCACAGCCACCCTGTACGGGCGGCTCGCCGTGGCCGCCCGACTCCTCTCCCTCCTCTGCAAATAACCATTTTCATCCTTCGTGGCGAGCGCGGAGCTCATGGGCAATTCGCTTGAAAATAACATTTGAGCGTTTCTTCGGAAACACCACTGATGAACACAGATGGACAATACCAATTGCGGGTTGAAGAATTCGGTCCTATCCGCTCAGACGCATTCTACGCGGGGGCCCA
>JANWZE010000145.1 GCA_025054955.1 Blastocatellia bacterium
CCGATCCAGAGCGCCGCAATGTGATAGGTGCTCCAGGTACGCTGCTCGGCCGTGGTGGGCGCTAAATCGGCATTCCAGAGCGGACTGGACGTGACATCATCGCCGAGATGAACAACGTCCTGCGAATCACCAGCGACCGAAATGGGAATGGATTCGTTAGCCATACACGTGACACGTCCTACTTGCCCTCAGATAAACGTCGCAGCGATTGCGCCAACCGAGCGCGCGCTGAACCGGATCAGGCGCTGGCTTGCGTTGACGCTGTCGGAGATGCGCCCCTCTGGCACAGTCTCCAATGATGATTGGCGTGACAGGCTTACCAGCGAACTGACGATCTCGATCATGGTGCTCTCGTGTGCGTGGGCGCATCAGCCCTCTGAGCGGCGCTGTCGGCCTCTGCCAAGCTGCCGGTTGATGGGTTCTGTTGCATCCAGTTTGAGCGTCCCTGAACATCTTTCTAACCGCCTACGGTGCGGCGCGATTATACCTCACCAAAGGATATTCTCACAATCAACTACCTCGGCATGTCACCGCTTCAATACGGGCGGAAGTTTTTGCCTCAGCATTACGAGCAAACCCCTCAATCTCCCGGTTCGGTTAGGCCGCGGGAGCGGCCAGCAGAAGGTCGCGTGATGGAGCCGGTCAGGAAAGCGAGTGGCCGCGGGAGCGGCCAGCAGAAGGTAGCCAGATGTGAAACGTCTGGGGAGGCCGTCACACCCCCACCCTCCGCGCCTTGAAGATGCGCCAGCCACTCTCCTATTGAGGCATTGCTGGTGGTCAATCGCAACAACTTCTCCGCGCGTCTCCAACGCGTCGTCCATTCTCGCGCTCCGTTCCAGACGTTGCCCGTCTGGCCACCTGCTGGTTGCGCCTTCGACGCAAGCTGACTTCGGACGTTTTCCGTTCCAGACGTTGCCCGTCTGCCAACATTGCCATGTGCCGCTGGTGCGGCTCAGCAAACGCGAGCGTAGCATGAGGAGGTAACACAAATGCGCATGGAAAATCAGAGATGGCTGCTTAAGACGTTCTGTTGCTGCTCTATGTCGCTGCATCAAGCATGGCATTTCGCCGGACGATTAGGATGATGCTCCTGGCTCCTGACTCCTGACTCACATAGGGCCTTTCTCTGGACTACTGGTGTGACGATGAACGTGATGATGAAGGCGATGAGACTGCTCAACCTCACAGGACAAACCGCGCTGTGCTGCCTGCTCGACCGGCGATGATTTCTAAGCGAGCATCAATCCGCTCTCTCAATTCCGGGACGTGTGAGATAATCCCAACCAATCGTCCACCTGCTTGAAGATCGGTCAAGGCGCGTATGGCAAAATCCAATGTCTCGGCATCCAGGCTGCCAAAGCCTTCATCCACGAAGATCGTGTCCAGGTGAATCCCGCCAGCATAAGATTGAACCACGTCGGCAAGTCCGAGAGCTAACGAAAGCGACGCAAGGAAGCTCTCGCCGCCCGATAGCGTCGAGACGGTGCGCTGCGTTCCCGTGTAGGCATCATAAATTTCCAGGTCCAGCCCACCAGCCGTTCGCAAGTCAGCGCGTTGTGCAGCTCGCTGCAAATGGAATCGTCCTCGACTCATCAGCTTCAATCGCTCGGTCGCTTGAATGAGCACGTCATCGAGCAAAGCGCCTAGCACGAATCGCTGAAAGGTGATCCCGTGCGGGTTCCTGCCGTTTGCCACATCAGCGATGTGCCCGATGACGCTATAGTACTCCTCCAACGAGGTCAATTCCGCTTGCGCAGCAGCGAGCGCGTTTAACCAACGGTCTGTTTGTTCCAGTTGCGTCATGCAACGAGTACGCTCCATGAGCGCGCGTTCCAACGCCTGTTTGGCTGCGTCAGCCTGTTGTTGCAGCGCGGCCAGATCAGGCTCAACCAGCCCGTGGGCGGCTTCTTGCGCGCGCTGAGCCCGCTCGCTGGCAGCTTGCAGGCGAGCCTGAAAGTCTGCTAGTTCGCGCTCCAACGATTCCATCTGCTGCGCCGTGCGTTTAGCCGATTCATACGCCGCTTCGTCGAGGAAGCCAGCAGCGCCGAGCCGCTCGGCAAATTCCTGCTGTTGCCGGCGGGCCTGCTCATGCGCGCGCGCAGCCGACTGCTCAGCCGCTTGCAGCGCCGCGCGGCAAGCAGCCCACTGTTGATCGGCCTGGCTGGCCGCTTGCTGCGCTTTCTCTAGCGACGCTTTCAACTGCGCCAGCGCGCGTTCGACGCCCGATCGCGCTTGAAGCAGCGCCCGCCGGTCACGCCATTGTTCTGGCAACAGCGTCTCGCGCTCAGCCACAATGGCTTGCGTCTCTCTCAAGCGCGCGTTCGCCTCCTGTGCCGCTTTGTCTGCTTCGTCGAATTGTTGTTGGAGCAACGGCTGCTGTTGTTTGAGCTGTTGCACCTCTTGTTCCAGTGCGCTCATTTCTCGAGCCGCTTGTTCAGCGCAAGCGACATCAGCGGCAGCTTGACGCGCCTGCGCTTCGAGCACCGTCACATCTGCGTGACTCAATTGGCCAAGCTGCTCGGCGATGACTCGCTCTGCTGATTCGAACTGACCGACAGCGCGCTGCTCAGCGGCTTCCTTTTGTTGAAGCTCGTCGTGCTCCTGCTGAAGTTGTTCCAGCTTGCGCCGCTGCTGTTTGATGGTGGCCTCTGACGGCAGAGGATGCTCGGCGCGAGCCGGGCGAGGATGCTCGGTTGATCCACACACAGGACACGGCTGACCGGCGACCAGTTGCTGCGCGAGAATGGCCGCCTGCGCCTGAAACCAAATTGCTTCTGACTCGGCTAACGCGGCGCGCTGTTGGCTCAACGTGGTTGCAACTTGCTGGCGCTGCTGCTGAAGCTGTTGATAGCGCCCGCGCGCCAAAGACAAATCCTGTCGAATGCGCTCCAACTGCTGACGCTGTTCGAGTTTCTGAGTTGCCTCAGCAAGACCGCTGCGCAACGCCTCCAGCCGCAGGGCAACCGATTGAAGGCTCTCCCTCGATTTCTGTTTTTCGTCGAGCGTTCGCTGGCATTGCTCAATGGCTTGCTGGGCCTGCTGGCGTTGAGCTGTGGCGCGGGCGGCTTCGACGTGAGCGGCAGCTTGACTCTGCCTGGCTGCTTCCAGCGCCTTGATGTGGTCGAGCCACTGATCGAACTGCGCCAGTTGCCGAGTCGCTTGCTCGCGTTCTTTATCGCGCGCTTGTTCTTCTTTGAGCGCCTGCTGTGCGCGTTGCATGTTCTGTTCAGCCTGATGTAGCGCCGTCTGCGCCTGCGCAAGCTGACGCTCAGCTTGTTGGGCCTCGCTCGTGCGTTGCCGCAACGCTGCCTCTGCTTCAACGAGCGTGGCAGCTTTTCGCGCTAGCGCGAGTTCCGTCTGCTTGGTTGTGAATTGATCCTGCTTCTCAAGCAATGCTGCCAATGCCGCTTGCGCTGCCGCGTGTTCTTTCAATCGCTCGACGACTTGTTGTCCTTGCGCTAATCGCTCATGCGCTTCTTTGTCGCGTTGGCGGTGCTGCTCAAGTTGAGCAGTGATGACCGTCAGTTGCGCCTCTAATTGCTGCCGCCTCTCGGAGAGGGCATCGGCTGATGGCGCGTCGGCTTGCTCCAGGATCATCTGGCAGCGTTGACGGCACGCTTTGATCTGTTCGCTCTGTTGTTTCGCGGTTTCTTTGAGGGCTTCTTCAATCCGACGATAGGTCTCGGTTTGAAACAATGTTTCCAGAATTTTCTCCCGGTCGCCGGAGCCTGCCAGCAGCAGCGTGCGAAACTGCCCCTGCGGCAGCACAATCACTTGACGAAATTGATGACTCTTGAATCCAAGAAGCTGTTCGACGGCTTCAGTGACGCGCTTTGGCTGAGTGGCGATCAGCCGACCCTCCGCTGCGTCATCAGCGCAGCCGGTGCGTTGCCACAGCATAGCCTGGGCTTTTTCCTTCGTTGTTCCTCCACCTTTCTTTCTCGGTCGTTCTTGGTCGGGAGAGCGATAGACGCGGTATAGTTCGCGGCCCAATGAAAAATCGAATGTGACTTCCGTCAAGCATGATGGGTCGGCATGATCGCTGCGCATCTGCTTAGGATTTCGCTCAGCGCCGGATGTTTCCCCGTAGAGGGCAAAGCAAATGGCGTCCAAGATTGACGTTTTGCCGGCCCCGGTCGGTCCGTGAATTAAAAACAAATTCCTATCCTTGAGCAGGCGAAAGTCGAAGACCTGCTCACCGGCGTATGGACCAAAGGCGGAGACAATCAGTTTGACCGGCCTCATCGCTCCGCCTCCTGCTGCCGCAATTGATCCAGCACTGAGCTGAACGCTGCGGCGTGTTGCTGACTCAGGCGCTCTCCGGTCATTTGCCAGTAAAACTCGGAGAAGAGGTCCAATTCGTTCACCTGACGGTGATCAGCGCGAGCCTTGCGCGCGGGCGCCTCGCTCATCAGAAACGCTCGTTGAATATGCAGCACGTTTTGGTAGACCTGACGCAACTTGCCCATCGCGTCCAGGAGCGCGCCGGTGTCCAACAACGTGACCATCAGGTAATCGTCCAGCCGTTGCCCATCGGGCGGGCCTTGCAGCAGCTCAGCCAGATACCCTGTGATGCACCGCACATCACGGCGGGGCGTCAGCCGAATCTGCTGCACGCGACAGCGGCCGCGCTCGTCCATCTCTACCAGATTGACCGACTTGATATGATCGGCTTCCGAGAACGAATACTTGAGTAACGAACCGGCGTAGTGAATGCGCTCATCACCGACCGTCTGCGGCCTGTGCAAATGGCCGAGCGCGACATAGTCGAAACCGGCCAAGCAGTCAGCTTTCACCGTGCCTGCGCCACCAACTGAGAGCGGTCGTTCGGATTCACTCTCTTGACCGCCGGCAACGAACGCATGAGTCACTAAAATGTTGCGCCCCTCCAGCCCATGACGCGCCCGAATGCTATCAAGCAGCGCACGCAGCGCAGCATCATGATCGTCAATCGCTCGGTCGGCCACGTATTGTCGCGCTTCAGCCGGCTCGACGTAAGGAATCGCATGAACAAACACAGGACCATGCTCATCATGCAAAACAATCGGCCTCATCTCCGCTGGCAACAAACCCACAATGTGAAGCTGCTCAGCCGCCAGCAGCCGCGAGCCAAAGCCGAGCCGTTGTGCGCTATCGTGGTTGCCGGCAATCAATACGACCGGCACACGCAATCCCTTGACAATGCGCGACAGCACGTCGTCGAGCAGCGCAATGGCTTCCACCGGCGGAATCGCGCGATCATAAATATCGCCGGCAACCAGCAGTGCGTCAGCTTGCGCGTCTTTCACCAAATCAACCAACTGATCTAACACGTGAGCCTGATCGTCCGTTAAGTGAACGCCGTAAAAAAAGCGTCCGAGATGCCAGTCTGCCGTGTGAATGAACTTCATCGTTGGCCTGCCTCTGCGTTGATCCTTAGATGGAAGTTACGAACCTTCGCCACCTCAGTATACAACCACCAGTCAGCGTGTCAACCGAGCGACTGAAGACACGCACGCTGCATCGAGAATGATCGGCGCTGGCGTCCACACATCGGACGTCAACGCGCATTGACGCCTCGACGGCCAACGCTGAGTGCCACGATCTTTGCTTGTGTGGACCAGCATCACCAGCTATGATTAGCGCGGAAGCAAGAATCTATGGTGCAAGTGGTCATTAAACTCATCAAGCTGACGGCTGATTTAATCATCGTGTTGACCGTGTGTACGATCATGTTTGTGTTGGCTGCGCGCATCAATGCGTTTGAACAGTTCTTTGTCTGGTCGCGCCGCTATGAACGCTGGCAGGTTGATGAACTGGTCACGCTGGCCGTGTTGTTGCTCATTGCGCTCAGTATTTTTTCGTGGCGTGGCTGGCGCAGCTTAGGCCGAGAAATCGCTCAGCGCAAGCAAAAAGAGGCCGAACTCAGTCAGCGCAATCAAGAATTATCCATGGTGTACGCCATCGCACTAGCCAGCACGCGCGATCCGAGTGTGACGAGCATTGTGCATAATACGCTGGCTGAATTGATGCGCACGCTGAGCCTGCCGCTTGGCTGCATCTATCTGAAACGGGGCGCGAAGTTCGTGCTTCAGTCCTATCGTGGCTATTCTGATGAGCAAGTGGAATTGCTGAAAGAACTCGATCCATCCACCCACCCGTGGTTGATGGATGTGAAGGTCGTGCGCGAACCAATTGATCGGGCGAGCGGCGAAATTGGCCCGTGGGACAAAGCGCACGGCATTCAATCGTGGGTCTCTGTGCCGATGAAGACGCGCAACGAAGTGATCGGCGCCATTCGATTGGCCAGCCCGGACATCAACCGATTCACGCCGGCGGAACTCTCGTTGATCACAGGCGTCGCCAGTCAAGTGACCACTGTGCTCGAAGCCAAGGGATTAGAACAACGCCTGCTCCATGCGCAAAAAATGGAGAGCATCGGTCGGCTGGCTGGCGGCGTTGCTCATGACTTCAATAACCTGCTCACGGCGATGACAGGCTACACCACGTTGTCGCTGGAAATGATCCCTGAGGAGAACCCCGCTCACGACTTCCTGCAAGAGCTCCAAAAATCGGTCGAACGCGCCGCCAATCTCAACAAACAATTACTGGCTTTCGCCCGCCGACAGGTGACCGAGCCGAAGGTGATTGATCTGAACGAGCTGATTCTGGATGTCGGTAAGATGCTGCGACGTTTGATCAGCGAAGACATTGAGCTGGTCATACGGTCGGCAGCCGATCCGTGCATTGTCAAAGTTGATCCGGGTCAGCTCACCCAGGTGCTGGTCAACATGGCCGTCAACGCCCGCGACGCCATGCCACAAGGCGGCACGTTGACGATTGAAACGGCTCGTGCCAATCTCCATCTGGACGAATCCACGCTGCAACCGCAAGGCGACGCAACGCCCGCGCCATACGTCCTACTGACCGTCAGTGACACAGGCACCGGCATGACGGAGGAGGTCAAAGAACACCTCTTCGAGCCGTTTTTCACCACCAAAGAAAAAGGCAAAGGCACCGGCTTAGGCTTGGCCACCTGCTATGGCATCGTCAAACAAAACAACGGCCACATTCAGGTGCAAAGCGAACTGGGAGAAGGGACAACCTTTAGGATTTATTTCCCTGAGGCGACCGAAAAACCCGTCAGCATTCACGCGAAACAGACGCAGCAGATGCAACGCGGCGTGGAAACGATCTTGCTTGTCGAAGATGAACCCTCTGTGCGAGAGCTGGCCAGTCACATTTTGCGGCAGCTTGGTTACACCGTGCTCGAAGCTGAGTCCGGGGAACAGGCATTGAGTTTGGTTCAGCAGCGTGAGCAGACGCCGATTCATCTGTTATTGTCTGATGTGGTGATGCCGCGCATGAGCGGTCGCGAGCTGATGCAGAAGCTCCATGCGTTGCGCCCTGAGCTCAAGGTGTTGCTGATGTCGGGTTATGCAGATGAGGCAGTTGCTCGACATGGAGTGATGGAGCCAGGGGTTGCATTTCTACAAAAACCATTTTCGCCGGAAGCCCTCGCCAGCAAAGTTCGTGAAATACTGGATCGCCAGCGCGCGCCAGCGAACCAATCGTGACCACCGTTTGTGAGTGATACACCCATAGCGGTTTGCACATGGGTTTGGTACTGCCCGAATAGTCGGCATCGAAATTGGGGAGAGAGTCGGCCATGAGCTCCGTGCTCGCCACGAACCATGAAAATGGTTATTAGCAGAGGAGTCGGGCGGCCACGGCGAGCCGCCCGTACAGGGTGGCTCTGGGCTCGCGTTTTTGCCAGGAAAGCGGGCAGGCAGGGAGGCCTGTAGGGGGGCCTCGCTGTGGGCCCCCGCGT
>JANWZE010000146.1 GCA_025054955.1 Blastocatellia bacterium
GGACCAGTGGCACTGACCAGCCCTTTGTTAACTCTGCTGCTGCAACCACGCCGGCGTGCCAACAAACTCAGTGGAGAAATAACCCTGCGCCATTATTCGCAGCGACTGCGGCTTATGCCACAGCGTCCGGCGCTGGCGCTCTCAACGACTCGCGCCAACAACTGACGCCTTGGCCAATGCTTGAGTGGATTTGAGTGGGGCACCAAGCCTTTTGGCATGAGGGTTGCACAATAACCTCTCTTATATCCATGAGGTGGTACAATGGGGGCGTATACGTACATCGCCAATTTGCTTGAGCAGATTGACATTCCCAGCCGAGGTACGTTAAGTCGCACGGTCTATGCCGACGATTCTGTCAAGGTTGTCTTGTTTGGGTTTGATGCCGAGCAGGAACTTTCAGAACACACAGCAGCCGTGCCGGCCATGCTCCATTTCCTTCAGGGAGATGCTCGATTAACGTTGGGCAACGAGCCGCTAGAAGTTTCTGCTGGAGCTTGGGTGCACATGCCGGCGCATCTGCCGCACAGCCTTTATGCAAAAACTCCTGTTGTGATGTTGTTGCTGCTACTCAAAGGCGTGCCGCGAGGAGAACGATATGAAACACCCGATTGACATGCTCAAAAGTGAGCATCGCGTGATCGAGCGAGCGCTCGGCGCGCTCGATGGCATTTGCCAACGAATGGAACAGAACGAACGGATTCCTTCGGAGGCATTATCCAGTTTGATTGATTTTTTCCGCATGTTCGCCGATCGTTGCCATCACGGCAAGGAAGAAGCCCAATTATTCCCTGCGTTAGTCGAACGGGGCATTCCGCGCGAGGGTGGCCCGATTGGTGTGATGCTCTATGAACACGAAGTCGGACGGGGACTTGTGAAGGAGTTCAGTCAAGCGGCTGAAGCGTATCACTCGGGTGACGCCAGCGCCGGTCAACAGATCATCAGCGTTGGACACCGCTATATTGAATTGCTGACGCAGCATATCTACAAAGAGGACAACATCCTCTTCCGTATGGCCGAGCAGGTTCTGGATGAGCCATCTCAACGCGCACTTGGCGAGGCATTTGAGCAAGTTGATTCAGAATTCGGCGATGGGTTTCATCAACGCTACGAGCAATTGGCTAACGCCTTAGAGCAAGCATGGAGCAGCGGGAGCAAAGGATAATCGAAACGCTCAGCCATCAGCTTACAGTCGCTCCATGATGAGCGTCAGAACTAGGGAGCCCGGAATAATCGAGGCGTTCAACCGTCAGCCGCCATGAGAAAACGCCATGAAAGCTTAATCCCGCTTTCGCACCAGCACCATCATGGGTTGGTGATGAGTCGGCGATTGCGGCAGCAACCGGAGGATGACCCGAATCGGTCAGCCGCAACGGCTGCGCTCGCGCGCGAGCTGATTGAGTTCTTCGACCATGATCTGACGCCGCATTTCGCCGCTGAAGAAGAGGCGCTCTTCCCGGCAATGGAAGAGCAATTGGGTAGCCTGTTGATCATTGATCAGTTGCGACGCGAACATCAGCAGATGGCTGCGATCATCGAGCGTTTGCGCCGGACCACAGCGACAGCTTCATCGGCGTTGCTCCACCGCTTTGGTGAGCTACTGCACGATCACATTCGGAAAGAAGAGCGGGTATTGTTTGCGTTATTTGAAGAGCGCATGCCTGCCGAGAGCGTCGTGCGAGTCGGCCAGCGAATTGCACAGATAACAGCAACGGTTCAGCAACGAGTCTGTGAGAGTCGGCCGCCACGCACACGTTGACCGACAGTGAGACACGTCATGATGACCGAGCTGAGACAGCAGCAGTGGAACTCCTGGTGGGAAGGGCGCGATGGACTGAATCTGCGCTATCTGGAGAGTAACTTCCCGTGCCGCGCCGCCTGCCCGGTCAACACCAATGCCGGCGGGTATGTCAGCTTGATTGCGCAAGGACGGTTTCGTGAGGCCTATTTGCTGGCGCGTCGTCCGAATCCGCTGGCCTCGGTGTGCGGGCGCGTCTGCGCCCATCCGTGTGAAGCGGCTTGTCGTCGCGGGTACTTGGATCAGCCGATTGCTATTCGCGCGATGAAGCGGTTTGTCAATGAGCGGTATGGCGTGGAGAGCGCGTGTTCATTTGAAGAGATTCTGCAGGTGGTTGAGCGGCCTCGCCCGCCGGCGCCGACGCCGGGCCGGGTGGCCGTGATCGGTTCGGGGCCGGCCGGACTGTCGTGCGCCCATGACCTGGCGTTGATGGGACACGCGGTAACGGTGTTTGATGCTGCGCCGGTGGCCGGCGGCATGATGCGGCTTGCCATTCCCGAATACCGCTTGCCGCGCCTGTTATTGGATCGAGAGATCGAGTTCATTCGCTTTCTCGGCGTCCAATTTCGCTTGGGCGTTGACATCGGTGTGGACATCAGCTTTGCCGAACTTCGCCGGCAATTCGACGCCGTTTTTCTGGCCACGGGCTGTCGGAAAGGCAAAATCCTAAAAATTCCCGGCGCTGAGAAGAAGGGCGTTCTGACGGCTCTGGATTTTTTGATCAATCTCAATCTGGGCGTGCCACTGGACATCGGCCAAAATGTGTTGGTTGTGGGTGGGGGCAACGTTGCCTTTGATGCGGCGCGGGCGGCGCGGCGTTTTGGGGGAACGTCGCTGCCTGATGAAGAGCACCACAATCTGGCTGTAGATGCGGCCGTCGCAGCAGCTCGCGTGTTGCGACGCAAAGTCACCATGGTCACGCTGGAATCGCGCGACGAGATGCCCGCCGACCCCGAAGAAATCGAGCAAGGCTCGTTGGAAGGCATCCGCCTCATTCATCGGCGCGGGCCGAAAGCGATTCTGGGCAACGGGCGCGTGACATCGCTGGAGACCCTTGACGTGGCCCGCGTCTTTGACGAGCAAGGGCGATTTGCGCCGGAATTCATCGAGGGGTCTGAGAAGCAAATTCCTTGCGACACCGTGATCATCGCCATCGGACAGATTGCCGACCTTTCCTTTCTTGGCGAGGAGCATGGTTTGCAGATCACGCCGCAACAAACGGTGGTGGTGAATTCGCAGACGTTGGCCACGTCGGCGCCGGGCGTGTTTGCCGGTGGCGACGTGGCCTTCGGTCCTCGCATCATCATCTCTGCCGTGGCCGACGGGCGACGCGCGGCCAAATCCATTGACACCTATTTGACCGGTCGCACAGACCCGCCCACACAATACGCCGTTCGCGTGTTTCCCACGTTCGGATATGATCATCCGTTTGCTCGCGGCGACTATGAGACAATCCCTCGTCGTCGCGTTCCGGTGCTGCCGATTGAGCGAAGACAGGCGCGTGAAGAAGTCGAGCTGTGCCTCTCGGAAGAAGAAGCGATGGCCGAAGGGAAACGCTGCCTCCATTGCTGGGTCAATACGATTTTTGATTCGTCACGTGTGCAAGGAACCGAGTGCATTCAATGCGGCGGCTGCGTGGATGTCTGTCCCGAACAGTGCATTGATTTGAAATCGCTGATCCGCATTGCCGCTGCCTCAGACAGACCGCTGGCGCTACTGCCAAACGGTGAGCCGGCAACCATCTTGCAGGCGACTCACGGCGCTGCGCTCATCAAAGATGAAACGGCGTGTATCCGTTGCGGACTGTGCGCCCGTCGCTGTCCCACCGGTGTGATTACGATGCAGGCATTTTATCGCGCTGACGAGGCCGAGATCATGCAACTGGCTGACAGGATTTTATGATGACTCAACAAAAGGCAAATGCGCCATCGGTGAAGAGCCGCACACGCACCGAGGAGATTCGGCCTCTTTGCGGCCGGTTCTACAGGAGAGAGCAACATGCCACTGATTGACGATTTGAAGATGCCACTCGATGATGAAGAACTGAGCCGACGTGAATTTCTCGGTTGGCTGGGTGGCGGCGCGATGGCCGTGGCCGCGCTCGGCACAGCGATCACTGCCGTGCGCTTCATGTGGCCCGAAGTGCTCTTTGAAGAACAGACGCGCTATCGCGTTGGCAAGCCTGAGGAGATTCCCGTTGGCACGCTCATTGCCATGCCGGAGCAAAAGATTTACGTCTTTCACGACCGCAATGGGTTTGTTGCCATGTCGGCGGTCTGCACGCACCTGGGTTGTTTGACGCGCTACGAAAAAGAGAACGACCGCATCTTTTGTCCCTGTCACGGCAGCCGATTTTCCACCGATGGTCAGGTGACCGTCGGGCCTGCGCCCAAGCCGTTGCCCAGATTGCTACTGACATTGGAGCAGGGCGTCTTGGTGGTGGATGCAGCGAAGACCGTCAACCCGGATACGATTTTGAAGGTGTAACGTATGGCTCAATCAACGGCAACACACTCATCATGGAAAGAGGCATTAGCACGCAATCGCGTGTTTCGCTCGATTGTCCGACGCGGGTTGGCCGACACCAATCGCAATCGCTCGCTGGCTGTGTTTGGCAATTTCTTTTTGCACATTCATCCGGTCAAAGTGAACGTGCGGGCCATCGCGTTTACGCGGACATTTTATCTGGGCGGATTGGCGGCGGCCTCATTTATGATCCTGGTGGTGACGGGTGTGTTTTTGATGTTCTACTACCACCCGTCGGTGCCGCGCGCGTATGAAGACATGAAAGATTTGCAATATGTCGTCTACATGGGCCCATTTCTGCGCAATCTGCATCGCTGGGCCGCGCACGCGATGGTTGCGCTGGTGATGTTGCACATGGTGCGGGTTTTCTTTGCCGGAGCTTATCGTCCGCCGCGCGAGTTCAATTGGGTCATCGGCGTCTTCTTGCTTGTGCTGACGATTTTGCTCTCGTATACCGGTTATCTCTTGCCGTGGGATCAACTGGCTTTCTGGGGCGTAACGGTGGGAACAAACATGGCTGACGCTGTGCCGTGGCTCGGCCACCATATCAAGTTTCTGCTGTTGGGCGGCACGCAGGTCAATGAAAATGCGTTGTTGCGATTTTATGTGTTGCATTGTGTCGTGCTGCCGCTGGCTTTGATTGTATTGCTCTCGGTGCACATCTGGCGCGTGCGCAAAGATGGGGGCATTTATCTGGGCGAACCGCCCCATGAGGGAAATCCGAAGTCCGAAATCCGGAACACGCTGCCGCTTCAAGTGAGCGAGCCCTCCTGAACGTTAGCGTTTTTGGATGTTGGGCATCGAGCTTTGTTTTGGATTTGGCATTCGCTTCAGCAACTATGGAGGTGGAAGCATGAACCGCGCCCATCCACAGTATCTTCTCGATGTTGATGATAATGCGCGTCAAGCGCCGATTCGACTGGTGGTCGTCCAAGCGGATCAGCGTCCGCCGGTGGATGCCACCGACGAACCGATGGTCATGACGATGCCACACTTGTTGTTGCGCGAGGGGATTGCGCTGGTCAGTTTGTCGCTCTTTCTGGTTGTGCTGGCTATCTTCTTTGACGCGCCGCTAGAGGAAATTGCGAATCCGCAAAAGACGCCCAATCCAGCGAAAGCGCCGTGGTACTTCCTCGGCTTGCAGGAGCTGTTGCACTACTATCCGCCGTTGGTGTCGGGCGTATTATTGCCGGCCTTGGTGATTGTGGCGCTGGTCGTCATACCCTATTTCAACATCAATCTGAAGCGCGAGGCGTTTTGGCGCGAGCGAAGGACGCGCAAGCTGCAATATCTCTGGTTGACGGTCGCTGTGTTATCGGTGGTCTTTCTATTCACCGGCGCTCATCCGGTCTGGCCGATTGTGATTCCGCTATGGGCGGTCGCGCTGTTGATGACGCTGCCGGCGGTGCGGCCTGCGTCGGCAGGTCTGGTGGCCTGGCTTGGCGACCGTAGTTTAGCGTTTTGGATTTTCCTCTGGTTCCTCCTAGCCAGCGTCGCCCTGACGGTCATCGGCACATTCTTCCGAGGACCCGGCTGGGAATGGACGCTGCCGTGGCGTGATGGAATCTATTGATATGGCTGATGAATCGTTCAATCCGCAGAATCTACAACCGGGACGGATGCTCCGCCTGTTTGCGCTGCTCAGCTCGCTCTTTGTAATCGTGCTGGCTGTGGCTCCGTTGCGGCCGTACTTTGCCGAGTGGCGCAGTGTGCAGAAACGTTACAACACGCTCGCCACACAAACGGGCGCAGCGACCATTCCGATCGCCATTCAACAAATCTGGAAACCGCAACTGGGCGTCACTGACCGCTGTGTGACGTGTCATCTTGGCATGGGGCAAGCAGCGCCGCTGGAGAGCGAACGGCTGTTTCGCGCCCATCCGCCGGTGGCGCATGATCCGAAGGAATTTGGGTGCACGGTCTGTCATGGCGGACAAGGCCGCGCGACAACAAAAGAGGCAGCGCACGGATTCGTCTCATTCTGGGATGAGCAGATGTTGCCGGTTGAGCATCTCTCGGCCGGTTGTGGTACCTGCCACACTGAAGCTCCGCTGGTGTCGCGTCGGCAATTGGAGCGTGGCCGCTTGCTCGTTGAAAGCCTCGATTGCCTAAGCTGCCATCGCATGGACGGGCGCGGGCGCGGCTCGGCGTCAGACCTAAGCTATGTTGGCCTGAAAGGCTACCGTGCCGATTGGCACCCGTGGCACTTGGCCGAGCAAGCCAAAGATAGATCTGGCTTGTGGGCGTCCCGGTACGGCGAGATTGCGCCGGAGGATGTGGCCACGATCAACGCCTACTTGAACACGCGCATTGGCGCCGCGCGCATTGTTGAAGCGCAAGCAGTGGCGATGGAGCGCGGCTGCTTGGGTTGTCACAAGATCGGCGGGCGCGGCGGCGATGAGGGACCGGCGCTGGATGCGGTCGGTCGAAAGCCGGTTGGCGATCTCAACTTCGAGCGCGTGCCCGGCGAGCGGACGTTCGTCAATTACATGCGTCATCATTTGCGTGATCCTGTCGGCATTGTTCCCGGTTCTCAGATGCCCGCGCAGGCGCTCAGCGACCGCGAGATTGAACTGTTGACCTCCTACATCCTGTTTCTGCGTGGCCGCGAGCTGCCCGCTGCCTACATGCCCAAGGAGCGCGTGCGGCGCGACGTGCTCAAAGAGAAGCCGGCGCCGATGTCGGGCGAGCAAGTCTTCAGCGCCTATTGCAGCGCCTGTCATGGCAGCAACGGCGAAGGCAAAAACTACGGCTCACTGGACGTGCGATTTCCTGCTATTGGGCAGGCTGATTTTCTCGATGTGGCTACCGATACATTCATTGAAAGCACGCTGAAAACCGGTCGTCCCGGACGAAAGATGCCGGCTCTGGGAGCCGCCGGCGGCAGCCTCACGCAAGAAGAGATCAGCTCATTGATTCAGTATTTACGCGCGCGGCAACCACAGCCTCCTTCACTCGCTGCTGTTGAGCAGGCCGCATCAAATCGCAGCATCGGTGAGCAGACCTATAAGAACGATTGCGCAGCCTGCCACGGCCGCGCTGGCGAAGGGACGCCATTGGGCTCGCCGCTGGCGACGGCTGATAGCCGCATTCGCGGGCGTCGGGCCGAGGCCTATCGGGCGCTGACTCAAGGTGTGGCCAACACCGCCATGCCCCAATACACCGGCTATGATGCAGTGACGCTCCGCTCCTTGCTTGATTATGTAACGGCGCTTCCCATCGTCGCGGGATCACGAGCATCATGGCGCATCGGGTCAGGAGACGCCGCTTCCGGCAAGATGCTTTACCTGAAAAACTGCGCCGGCTGTCATGGTGAAGGCGGCGCCGGCAAACTGGGTCCTGCACTGGCCAATGCGGGGTTCCTGAAGGCAGCAACGCGTGAATATATTGCCGCCACCATTGTGCGTGGACGCGCCGGCACGCCGATGCCGGCCTTCGGACGCGATAGTGTGAATTATTCGACGCTCGCGCCAAACGAGGTTCTGGACATCACTGCTTTTGTGCGCGAGCAGCTCGGACGATGACGTCAATGGTAGCCGACACTGTGGCTGCCAAAGAAAGGATGATTACAGATACCATGACAAACTTGGTCACCAACCATACGGCATGGAGACAGAGGGGAATAAGAGCGATTTTAGGACCTCATGCTCTGCGACCCCGCTTTGGTGAGCAATGAAAGGGGGAATGATTATGGACCGACGCAATTTCCTACAAGCTGCTTCGGCAATGGGCTTCAGCGCGCTGGTGGCTAGCGTGAGCAAAGCGTGGGCGCTGGAATCAGTCAGCAATCCGCTTGCGCACTACCCGAATCGCGATTGGGAGAAAGTCTACCGTGATTTATTCAAGGTGGACGATTCATTTGTCTTTTTGTGTGCGCCGAATGATACGCATAACTGTCTGCTGCGTGCATACGTGCGCAACGGCGTCGTGGTGCGGATTGGTCCGACGATGCGGTATGGCGAGGCTGAAGACATTTATGGCAATAGGACTTCGCATCGGTGGGACCCGCGGTGTTGTCAGAAAGGATTGGCGCTGACGCGTCGGTTCTACGGCGACCGCCGTGTGCGCTACCCGATGATTCGCAAGGGATTCAAAGAGTGGGTCGAGAGCGGATTCCCGCGCGACCGGGATGGCAAGCCGCCGGAGAAATACTTTCGTCGCGGCTGGGATAGTTGGGAAAAGATCGGCTGGGACGAAGCCGCTGACATCGTCGCGCGCACGTTGCACAACATTGCCGTGACCTATAGCGGCCCAGATGGCGCGCGCAAGCTGGCCGCTCAACATTACGAGCAGGAGTCCATCGCCGCGATGAAGGGCGCCGGCACGCAATGTTTGAAGTTTCGCGGCGGCATGCCGCTGCTCGGCGTGACGCGAGTGATGGCGCTCTATCGGCTGGCCGGCGCGCTTGCCTTGATGGACAGCAAGATTCGTGGCGTCGGGCCGGATCAGGCGCTTGGCGGGCGTGGTTGGGATAACTATTCATGGCATACCGATCTGCCGCCGGGCCATACAATGGTCACGGGGACGCAAACCGTCGAATTCGATTTGCATGCAGTCGAGCGGGCGAAGCTCGTGCTCGTCTGGGGCATGAACTGGATTACCACCAAAATGCCCGATTCGCACTGGCTCACCGAAGCGCGACTGAAAGGGACCAAAGTCATCGTCATCGCCTGCGAGTACGCGGCCACATCCAACAAAGCTGATGAGGCGATCATCGTGCGCCCCGGCGCGACGCCGGCGCTGGCTTTAGGCGTTTGCCATGTGCTCATTCGAGACAAGCTCTACGATGAGGCCTTCGTCAAGCGATTCACTGATCTGCCGCTGCTGGTGCGCATGGACACGTTGAAACTGCTTCGCGCGGCCGATTTGCCCAATGCTGAACCGCTCGCTCCGTTGACGAACTTCACGACCGTGCTGCCTCCGGGGCAAGCGCCGCCACCGCCAGGCATGCAACAAGGACAATTCATACCAGCCGCGTTGCGCCAACAGTGGGGCGACGCCGTGATCTGGGACCGCGCCAAGAACGCGCCGGTCCGGCTGACGCGCGATATGGTCGGCGCGCACTTTGACAAAGCACAGCTCGATCCGGCGCTGGAAGGCCAGTACCAGGTCACACTGGCTAACGGCCAACAAGTCGCTTGCCGACCCGTCTTCGACCTGGTCAAGCAATATATCATGGAGAACTTCTCGCCGAGCGCGACCGAGCAGATGACCTGGGCACCCAAAGAGGCCATTGAACATCTGGCGCGACAAATCGCCCAAGCCAAGGGCCAAACGCTGATCGCCGTCGGCATGGGACCGAATCAGTTCTTCAACAACGATCTGAAGGATCGAACACAATTTCTCATGGCTGCGCTGACCAACAATATCGGCCATCTGAGCGGCAATATCGGCAGCTATGCCGGCAACTATCGCATTGCGCTGTTCAATGGGTTGCCGCAGTACATGATGGAGAATCCGTTCGACATCGAGCTGGACCCCGCCAAACCGTCTCGCCCGAAACAATACTGGCGACCCGAATCGGCGCATTATTACAACCACGAAGATCACCCGTTGAAAGTCGGCAACAGAATGTTCACTGGCAAAGGACACATGCCGACGCCGACTAAATCGCTCTGGTTCGCCAATGCCAATTCGATTCTCGGCAATGTGAAGTGGCATTACAACGTCGTCAACAACGTGCTGCCGCGCATCGAAATGATCGCCGTCAACGAATGGTGGTGGTCCACCTCGTGCGAATACGCCGACATCGTGTTTGCCGTTGATTCGTGGGCTGAGATGAAGCAGCCCGACATGACGGCATCGGTGACGAATCCGTTTTTGCAAATCTTTCCCCGCACGCCGCTGCCGCGCATCTTTGATACGCGCGGTGACGGAGAGGTCGTCGCCATGGTGGCCGAGAAACTGGCCAAGATCACCGGCGATGCGCGATTCAACGATTACTTCAAATTCATTCGGGAAGGCCGCGCCGATGTCTACCTGCAACGCATTATCAATGCCAGTTCTTCCGCCAAGGGCTATCAGTTCGCTGAGCTGGAGGCCAAGGCTAAAGAAGGCGTTCCGGCGCTGCTGTTGGCTCGCACCGCGCCGCGCACTGGTGGCTACGAGCAAATTCAAGACTCGAAGCCGTGGTATACCAAGAGCGGACGGCTCGAATTCTATCGCGACGAAGATGAATTCATCGCCTATGGCGAAAACCTACCGGTTTACCGTGAGCCGGTGGATTCAACATTCTATGAGCCGAACGTGATCGTTGGCGCTCCGCATCCCTGCTTCAAGCACGAGGAGCCGAGCGTGTATGGCCTGGATGCAGACGATCTATCTTGTGAAACCCGTCAGGTGCGCAATATCGTCAAACCGTGGTCGGTGGTGGCGCAGACGCAGCATCCGCTGGCCAAGGATGGTTATCGGTTCATCTTTCACACGCCCAAGTACCGGCATGGCTCACACACCACGCCGATAGATACCGACATGGTTGCGGTGCTGTTCGGCCCATTCGGTGATCTCTATCGGCATGACAAGCGCATGCCGTTTGTCACCGAAGGGTACGTTGACATCAACCCAGCCGATGCCAAAGAACTGGGCATTGAGGACGGCGATTACGTTTGGATTGACTCTGATCCGTCGGATCGTCCGTATCGCGGATGGAAGCAGGGCGATCCCGCCTACAAAGTCGCTCGACTCTTGTGTCGCGCGCGTTACTATCCGGGCACGCCGCGCGGCGTGACGCGCATGTGGTTCAACATGTACGCTGCGACGCCAGGCAGCGTCAAAGGCGCTGAGTCGCGGCCCGATGGCTTAGCCAAGAATCCTGACACGAATTATCAGGCGATGTTTCGCGGCGGCTCTCATCAGAGCGCGACACGCGGCTGGTTGAAACCGACGTTGATGACCGATTCGCTGCCGCGCAAGGAGCTGATGGGACATGCAATGGGCCAGGGATTCTTGCCGGATTCGCACTGTCCGACAGGCGCGCCGCGCGAAGCAATTGTCAAGATCACGCGCGCTGAACCGGGTGGCCTCGGTGGTCAAGGCTTGTGGCGACCGGCTCAACTGGGCTTGCGACCCGGCTATGAAAGCGACGCGATGAAAAAATTCCTCAACGGCGAATTCATCACGACGAAGGAGCGATAAGATTATGCCTCGCGTATACAATTGGCAAATTGGCCGCACGATGAGTTACTGGTATTCCGAGCATCGCCCGCAACGTCAGTTCGGCGCGGTGTTCGATATAAACAAGTGCATTGAGTGTCAAACCTGCACGCTGGCCTGCAAAACGACCTGGACGAGCGGACGTGGACAAGAATACATGCTGTGGAACAACGTTGAAACAAAACCTTACGGCAGCTATCCACTTGCCTGGGACGTCCAGTTACTCCAGCGGCTCGGCCCACAAACGTGGGAAGGAAAGACCTATACGGGTCGCACGATTTTTGAGGCAGCGCCCGCTGGCGAGCGCGTGCTCAACTCAACGCACGAGCAAGTAGATTACTGCTATCCCAACGTCGGCGAGGACGAGATTGCCGGCGCCGTCGAACGTGGCGGCTGGCTCAGCTTGCCGCAACAGGCCTGGATGTTCTATCTGGCGCGCATTTGCAATCACTGTACCTACCCAGCCTGCCTGTCGTCATGTCCCCGCTCGTCCATTTACAAGCGACCGGAAGACGGCATCGTCGTGATTGACCAGCAACGCTGCCGTGGCTATCAGGAATGCGTCAAGGGCTGCCCCTACGGTAAGGTCTACTTCAATCCCCATACCGGCACCAGTGAAAAGTGCATCGGGTGCTTCCCCAAGATCGAACAGGGGATTCAACCACAGTGTTTCGTCAATTGCATCGGCAAGATTCGGCTGCAAGGGTGGATCAGCACGCCCGACAAGGCCCGCGAAGATAATCCGATTGATTATCTGGTGCATGTGCGAAAACTGGCGCTGCCGCTCTATCCACAATTCGGATTGGAGCCGAACGTCTACTATGTGCCGCCCATCAACGTGCCTGATCACTTCCTCATTCAGATGTTCGGACCCGATGCGCCGGCGGCCGTGCGCACTTATCGCAATGCCAAGGACGACAAAACGCTTCAAGGCTTGTTCGCGCTGTTTGGTTCGACCGAGCGCACCATCCCGTTTTTCAAGATCGTCGGCGATATGGCCATCGCGCTCGACGACAACAAGAAGGAATTTGCCAGAGTGCCGATCTACGAACCGGTTCACATCCGTCCGGCTCAGGATCGCCTCTATCAGATCATGCGAAGCAATACGACATAGTTCGATTGCCAATTGCGGATGGACAGGAGTGATCCTATGAGCAACAAGATTGTCCCAATGATGGTGATGGTGATCGTGGCGCTCGCCGGTTGCGCACGCACCGCTGTTGATACGCAGCAAGTGTCTGCCGTGAAAATAACCGGGCCGCTGCCGGTCGAAGACCCCAACGCGAAGCTCTGGAACGACGCGCCGGAGCATCCGGCCAAACTCATGGTTCAGGATGTGGCTGAGCCTAAAATGATGGAGCCGGGCATTTCGCTCATCAAAGTTCGCGCCTTGCATAATAACGATTGGCTGGCCTTTCGCCTGGAGTGGGACGACGCCACGCAAAATCTTATTCCGCAACCCGGCGCAAGCTCTGACGCCGTTGCCATTCAATTTCCTTTGCAAGCGGGCGCCGATGTTCCTGATGCTGCGATGGGCGAGAAGGGCAAAGGCGTGCGGATTTGGTACTGGAAGGCCGTCTGGCAAGATGACGACGAGCGGGCGCAAGCCGGCCGAGGCGATCGCATTGCGACGCTCTATCCAAACGCAACGAGCGACCACTATCCGTTTGAAGCCAACGCCGCCGCGCGCGACGAGATGGAAAAACGCTATGCGCCAGCCAAAGCGGCAGGCAATCCGATTCTGGCGCGACCCAATGCCAGCCCTGTTCAAGTGCTGATGGCCGAAGGCTTCGGCCACACGACGCCGAGCGCCAATCAGCCATCGGCCGGTCGTGGCCTCTGGACGCGCGGCCGCTGGACGACCACGATTGCGCGTCCGATACGCGGCGGCGCTGAGCTTGGCGATTTGGAAGTTGGCAAGAGAACCTACATCGCTTTCGCCGTGTGGGACGGCGCCAAGCAACACACCGGCTCGCGCAAGATGCGCTCCGGCTGGATTCCATTCGTGTTGAAAGACCAATGACCATTCACGATGAGACAACCGTTTCGACGTTGGGCGATTCAGCAGCAAGGGTTCGTGTTGAAGGAACAATGGCCGTCAACAATGATGTCAACAATGAGGCTCAAATCCGCCGGTGGCTCCAGGTAGCGGCAACGTGGCGATTCTTGTCGTTGTTGTTTCAGTCGCCGACGCCCCAGTCGTATAGCGAACTTCAAGCGCTGATTAGCGAGCTGCCCTCTGAGCAGCAAGAACGCGCTCGTCAGCTTATGACGATGCCACTAGAAGGTTGGCAAGCCGAGTTTCATCGCGTCTTGGGGCCGGGCGGCGTCCCTGCCTGCGAATCGTCGTACGAGGAAAACGCATTGGCGGGACGTGGGCCAGTGATCGCTGACATTGCCGGCTTCTACCGGGCGTTTGCCTACAGCCCAGCCAATGCGCCTGCCGAGACGCCTGACCACATGTCAATCGAGCTGGGGTTCCTCTCGTATCTGGCCCTGAAGATTGCGTTCGCTACCTATGCTGGCAAGCACGAAGAAGCGCAGCTCGCCTGCGATGCATACCGGCGATTTCTCACCGATCATCTTCACTACTGGGCGGAGCCGTTTCAACAAGCCGTCGCGCGCGCGGCATCGCCGTTGTATTCAACAGGCGCCGAGTGGGTGTGTGCCTTGGAACAATCGGCCACTTGCGGGACAGGGTGACGCGTCACAAGGTGTGTGGAGTGAAGAACGCATTATTCATGGGAGCAATCGGCCACTTGTGCGGCACGGTGACACAGGGCTTGCAAATCGAAATCCTGTGCTTCAGCCAAGAATTTCGTCTACGCCGAGCACTAGATTAGGCAGACACGTCATTGCCAGCGATTCACCGCGCCCAGCGGTCTTGACGATTTGATAAGTTCCGCTCACAGGCTGTGAATGAGCTTCAACCTGATCGTCTGGCAGGTTCACTAACCATACTTCCGGGATGCCGGCGCGAGCGTAGAGCGGCAACTTCACCTCTCGGTCATACGCTGCCGATGTATCGGCCACTTCGATGATCAGAAGCACATCATCGGGAGT
>JANWZE010000147.1 GCA_025054955.1 Blastocatellia bacterium
ACCTCCTTGGCTTTGTCTACTTGATGGCCTGGCTGCGGCAAGCGGGTGACCGAGTCCCCTTGGCCGCCCTGCTCTAACACCCCGTGTCAACAGAAAACTCTTGCCCGTCGCATTCCCGAGCACGTTATTTGAAACGATTACAACCATCACGAGGATTTGACGGAAGCGCAGGCGGAATCCCGTCATCGCTCTTGCGCCTCCTTGTTTCAGTAACTCAACCGGACTTGGCGTGAACGCCTGAATGGCTGGGGCCACGCCAACAAAAATTCCTGCCAGCAGCGATACACCAAGAGCAAAGCCAAGCACGACGGGGCTGACGTGGACCTCCGCTAGTCGGGGAACATCTCTCGGCCCGACGGCTCGCACAACCTCTGCGCCCCAATGCGCCACCACGATGCTTAGCGAACCACTCACAACGGCCAGTAATACAGCTTCGGTTAGTAGTTGGCGCATAACGCGCCAGGGCGTTGCCCCCAAGCAAAGACGAATCGCAAGCTCTTGTTGCCGGGTGACAGCTCGTGCCAGCATCAAGTTGGCGGAATTGGCGCAAGCTGTAAGCAAGAGAAACCCTGCTCCGGCCAAGAGCGCCAACAGTGCTGGTCGAAAGTTTTCCACTAGCGCCTCTTGCAATGGGATAACTTGGACACCCGAGCCAAATTGAACCTGCGATGCGGCATAGGTCTCCTCCAACCGCCTAAAGAGTGTGTGGAGCTCTGAACGGGCCTGTGTCAGGCTAATTTCAGGGCGCAGGCGGCCAACTAGCGTGTGCCGAAGAGCCGTGGGCCAATTGCTCTGCTCGTCATCTCCTAAATAGAGAGAACCCCCGCCAACAGCCCGAGGGACCCACACGTCTGTTTGTCCAGGGTACCCAAAGCCGGCTGGCATGATACCGACAATCGTATGCCTGATGCCATCTAGCGTGATGTCGCGTCCGATGATGTTAGGGTCATGACCAAAATTCTGCTTCCACAGACGATCACTCACGAGCGCGACTTGGTTCTTACCGAGTATTTCATCATCAGCGATGAAGGGACGCCCTCGTTGGGGAGATATTTCAAAGACCGAGAAGAAACTGGCCGAGACCATCGCCGCCGACACCCGTGTCGGCCACTCGCCTTCACCCAAATTGACACCTCCTGAGCGATACTCACAGAGGCTTGCCAATGCCCGGCTCTGACTCCACCAGTCCAGCGAATCGCCATCGGGCGGCGCCGGCGCACCAATCATCACCAAGCGATCAGGGTTCCGCAGTGGAAGCGGCTGAAGGATCACACCATAGAAAACTGTGAATATCGTCGCGGTTCCGCTGATTCCCAAAGTGAGCACCAGCACTATGGTCAAAGTGAAACCAGGGTTTCTGCGGAAGGTTCTCAGCCCGTACTGTAGGTCCTGCAAAACGGTTCTCATCACTCTCCTGAAGGGTTTGTTTTCACTTGTTTCCAAACCTCAGTTCGCCAAGTGCCCAAGAAGCGACTGCCCTAAAGCTTAGCCCACTGACCACCTTCATTACAACGCCATCGGTGGTTTCCAATCTTTATAACGGCTCCCACTGAATAAACAAGCCCATCGCGAATGCAATACCCGCAACTTGAGAAAGAACTCGCGCCCTCATTCAACTCCTTCGAGGGTAAACCAGGAAGCGCAATGCCAAAATAAGCCTCCACTTCGCGTTGGGTGCGCCCACCATACGCCCCGATCCAGTTCCTCAGAACCTTGCCCTCAGGTGAGACCACAATGGTTTGTGGCGTTACCCCAAGACCAAGCCTGCCGATAGTGTCAGGCAATAATTCATAAACTGGGAAGTTGAGCTGATGTATATTCAGATATTCTTGCAGCTCAGCTTCGGTCAGTGACAGTCCAATAAAACGGAAAGTGTTTCTGCTGAAGGCCACCAGCGTTTTTATGTTTTCAGTGTTGAGGTCACACCATACGCACGTCGGAGAAAAGATGTAAAGCACCGTTGGCATACTGTAGCCTGCATAGGAAATCGTCTCCTGCTTACCCTTCAGATCTGTGGCCATTACAGGCGGAACAGTCATACCTATTGAAAGAAAGATCGAGTTTCCGGGACTACCAAAGGCATTTTCCAGTTGTCGAACCCTCCATCCTAGATGAACATTCAGAGATAACGAGACTGCCAGGAGCACCAACAAGAATATGTCTCCCTTCTTTCCTCGTTCAGACGAACTTCGGACGACAGAATACACTATCACTCATGACTTTCTCTCCTTCAAAATGGCCGGCCGACAGCTTTGTTGCATAAATCAGAAGGCTTTGTTGCGTAAATCAGAGATGAGAGGAGATTGTTTCGTAAGCCGCAACCGCGAGCCCTCAGGCAGCATAGCTGTCGGGCATACCCAAGTGTGTCATCCGATTCAACGCCGCGCAGCAGACCAACCCATGAGCCGCTTGACTCTCAAAACTTCCGGGCCCCGACCCGCTCGCTAGGGATCATCTTGAAGCGAAAGACTGCCGTTTCCGCCAAACTCCGACGATGGTAGCCACTCTCGCGTTTCCACTCCAGCCCGCCCGACTTGTCGAATCCGACGCAACTGTTCATTTAGTCTGAAAGGCTATTTGATGAGCGGAAATGAATAGCAGGACCCAAGCGGCAGCTTACAATTTTTTTGTGTGCGTATTTGGTGTCCCAAGTTAACCCTGGGATTCTATCTTGAACGGGATAATCCCATTTGTTTTGTAACATGCCAATGAGTAACTTCGAGGATAGTTTTACTACTGAGGCACCGAGCGCATTGAGAAACACCACGATTAGTGAATCTCCCTAGCGCGCAGTGCCTCGGCGGTGAAGTCTGAACAGGTACCACCAAAAGGCTTTTAACCTATCAGCAAGTTGGATCATCCCTCCAAAAACAGTTCCCATCATGGTCTCTGGTGCATCTCTGTCCCCCCGGCATGCTCCTGGCGAATACCTTTCTCCGCCGTAATAGCAGTAACAACCAGTGTTAATTCCTCCTCCAGGATGAGGGAAAATTGGCGTTATAGCGCCATAAGAAGAGGCTGGTGCGAAGAGAGAATAAACGCCAAACGCAGCTACACGTAAACCAATGGCGACTAGCTTTGTCCATAAAACTTGTTGAACCGTAAAGAGCCTCCTAAATGAAGTTGGCTTCACCCTATACTTTTGTGCAACCGCTATACCAAGATTCTATGCGTGAAGCAATGAACCAGCCACCTTACAGGGTAGGAGCTGTGATGACTGCTCACTTTATTCGGCTACCAAGACGGCCCGGCAAGCGGCCAATTGAGCCAACAGCCGGAGCTCGAGTCGGCGAAATTCCAACGCGATGCCCATCGTCCGGGGGAAATCCTGGCGAGCGAGTTTTTGAAAGAGTGCCTCAAACTGAAAAACCGCTGTGGCTCGGACGTTGCTCGGTGTCGCCGGCTTGACTTGGCCATAGACTGAAGCCATTAAGAATCTGGGGTTCCCTTTCTCATCGAACGCGCCATTGATGCTTTTGACCGCTTGACTCAACATCTCAAACGAGCGTGGCGAACCAATCTCCAGATGCACGTCAGTGATCCAGAGGAAGACTTGCCCCTTCTCAACCGAGTCATCCAGCTTCATCGCCTGCTGCTGTGCCTCCACCAGCAAGGGAATGGCGCGCGGCTGTTCGTCTTTCTTCTTGGCTACTGCTCGGGCTACCCAAAATAATCCCCAAGCCCGTTGCGCCGGCTGGTCCAGCTCCCGCGCCAGTTGGGCAGCAGCCTCAACGTCGCCTCGATCGGCGAGCACTTGCACCAACAACTGTTTGGTCTGCTGCTGCACTTGCTGACGCACCTCGCGATTCTCAATGCGCTCGGCAAGCTTCAGCGCATTGTGATAATCTCCCGTACCATACGCCGAGATGGCTGCCTGCGCGTAGTAGGCGTCGCGCCGATTCGGGTCCTTTTCTCGCTCAGCCATACTGAGCAGATTGGCTACATTCGCTTGAGGATTGGCGTTGGCTTCCACCATCTGCCGCTGTTCTTGAGACAGCAGTTTGCTCAGTTGCTCGGCAAGTGAAGTGAGCGTTACCACTGCCTCCACCGTCCCAAATCGTTCAAGCTTGGGTTGCAGTTGCCGCGCCAGAAAAGAAGCGTGCATGGCGAGCTGTTGCCGTTGCCCTGAGGATGAAGGCGCCCGCTCAATCCGTTCCAGCGTGCCCGCGAAAACCTTCAGCGCCAGATCAAAAAGCGGTTGCATCATGGGCGGCGTGAGCGCCGGGACAGCATCGCTCGCGTTGGGCAACGTCCTCAGTTGCAAATCGGGGAAGGCATATACAACCAGCACTTGCAACTCGAAGGTGGTGATGTACGGTTCTTGTAAGAGCAGCGCCAACACGCGCTCAAAGAGCGGACTGGTTCGTGTGGCTCCCAAAGACATTTTCAGCGGAATGAGAATGTTCAGAAGAGGAAGCGACACGATGCCTTCCGCTACACTCTCCTCTGCCAGTTTCAAAGCCCGCTCTGGGTCTTGCGACAGCGTATCTGCTGCGAGGTTGGCCAGTCTATTGGCCCGTGCCGTGCGCTCCTTGATAGTTGCCTTTGGATCATGACGCGATTTGTCAGTCTGCTCGCTGTCCGTTGGTTTGGCTTTCTCCGCTTGGAAGTTAGCCAGCTCTTCGGCAAACTGACGATCATGCCGCATCACCTCTTGGATCACGTCGTGCCGCAGCTCGTTTTGCAGCTCACTGGTCTCGCGCGCAGTCTTTCCCTGAGGCTGATGCTGGGTGATGGCAGTCAGAAGCTGGAGGAATTGCGTCCGGGCCTGCGGCTCATTCAGCTTCCAGAGCAAGCCGGCAGCGCGGGCTTTCAGACGCACCCGCTCGCCGAAATCCTCAATCTTGTCGGTCTCTTGGATAATGGCGCCGAGCATTTGATGAGCCACCTCACGCCACGCTGATTGAGCATCTTTGGGTTGCTCGGCCTTTTGTGCGCCTGATTCCGTTTCCTTCTGAGCGGCCTGCTGCGCCAGCATATCCAGCGGCGTGCTCAAGATGAGATACAGCACAAGGGCATTGGTTAACACTTTCATAATTTACTCCTATAACCAGTTGTCATGGCCTGTAATCTGGGACGCCCGCATCTTGCAGGCTCCAGCACGGCGTGCGCTCCCAGGGTGAAGAGATGCTGTCTCAATCTTATCCTTGTTGGAGAAGGCAAACTTGCCGATGATGATGGGATAAGCTGGAGCTGAGACGGAAAGGGAAGCGCCTACGCCGTATTGAAGAACATCGTTAACTTGGTCCAAAGATCGTGTCACAGGATGGGGGAGACTTTCATAGCAATAGCGCCAGGCGTTGCGCGCCGGATAAGCTGAATCGAAATTGAAGCTCACGTTGACCGGCGCGAGCAGGTCATTGAGCGGCCTCATAGTGCCAAAGATGTCCGTGTGGTCACCCATCACCAACAATGACCTGCCAGTCTCTACAAACTTCCATATACGCTGATGCAATTCCGGCGGAAAAATCTCTGTTGGGCTGATGATCACCAAGACTTGTGCCCGGTCGAGCGTCTCATTCAGCTTCTCTGTTTGTTCGACAATGGTGACATCGAAACCTGCGGCACGAAGGTAATTCGGGAGCAAACCATACATCCCCGAAGCGCCCACGCCGAGCCGGTCGAATGATGGCGTTCCATAGCTAGCGGAAGGCTCCGTGCCGAAGATAACGACTTGGCCTCCCTTGCTTTCTTTTTCCCACCCCTTCACAGCCATATCGTGCGCTCCGACTGACACCACGACAAGGACCGGCGCGAGGAGAACGAACCAAAACCTTGGCTGGCTTTCAACGGCTTCAGGAATATTCATTCGCCCGTAGAGCAAATAGAAAACGCCCGCCCCCAGCGCATAGCATAGAATCTGAGAATTGAAAAGATTCAGACCGGTGTGGGTGTGGTATCGCCAGGGTGGATAGTGCAGGCTGATCAAATTGAAACCTGCAAACAGTACCACCACGGAGACAACTCCCAGCGTCAGCCGCCACAGGCACTTTTCAATCACAAACCGGGCCACGACGTAACAGGCAAAGAGCAGACAGATCCACCAGCCACTCGCCGACGGGCCAGCGATCAACAGATGGTCAACCAGTGCTCCAACCTTTCGTGTCGCGGAGACTGCTCCGTTCAAGCTCAATCTCCAGAACGGTTCGAGCGGATAGAAAAAGGCGAAGATCATTAAATACAAGGCGGCCGTTAGCCCCAAGATGCTCCACTGTGCGGATGCCTCACCCTCAAACCAGGCGCTTAAACCATAGGCAAAGAGACACGCCGCCGCCAACCAGACCAGAGGTGACTCGGCCATGACTCCAGTTATAACGGCTGAAGCCGTGGAAACCAAAGCAAAGAGTCGCTGCCTCTTTGACCAGAGGCTTGCCACGCTTTGCAATGAGGGAAATATCATCAAGAATGCAACGAAGATGATCAGACCACCAACGAGATGATTACTGTCGGAAGCAAAGGCTCCGAGGTTTCCTGTGAAAAAGCAGAGTGCCAGGAGAATTAGCATTGCGATCATCTGCGTCATGTTCCCATCCGGTCGTTTGGTAATTTTTGGGGTCGGTCAGTAACTAATGTCCATTGAGTCGAATCCGCTTGAGGCCTCGCCAGAATGGCCCGTTAGGCTCGGAAAAGCCTTTTTACAAGCTCTGGTGCAGTATAGCCATGCCTCAGGTTATATTATGATCTGGTCTCAGTTCTGCGGCGCGTGATTAGGTTGTGCCAGAGCTTGGCGATGACGTAGAAAATGAGTAACATCACCCCCCAGGTTAGCTCGCGGCTTTTCCTGCCAGGCGGCGCGTGTGTGAGATGCGAGTACACACTAAGGGCAACGAAAATTAAGCCTGAAGGCAGAAGCGTATAAGCAAACCTTCGCGCTTCAGGGATGACTTCGCTCGCGGCAGTTCCAACGACACCTACTGTCGCCACCCCTGAGAAAAAAAGTGTCTCTGCCAAGTCATAGCCATAATCAGTTGAACTTCTAAGCCAAGTGACAATGCCAACTGCGGCCAGAAAACAGCCCAATCCAATGTCAAACCATACCATTATCCTCAGCTTGCCGAGATGCTTCTCAGGATTCATCTTGGCCAGACTACCGAGAACGCCTGTGATCGCCCCCAATACTCCAAGGGAGCTGCCAACAATTGCGCCGACGTAATCTACATCATTCATGATTCCTCCAGCGTGGAGCAGGTGTGATAGAGGGGCATAGGCTAAGATGCTCACACCTCTTACGCTCGACCCTAATGCCACTTCAATTTCCACATCATGCATCCGGAAGTGGACAATCACGACTCACACAGACAGTCGAGGTGCACCTACTATTCAGGCAGTTGCTTTCATTACAACCGCTGGTCGCACAGTGACTGCCAGTGCAGTGACTACCACCACAGTTACTGAGGACGCACAAACTGCCTACGCAAAGGCTACCAAGACAGAGACTATGGAGACAAGCGCTGCCCAAGCATAAACTCCCACTAAAGCTTATGGGGACAACC
>JANWZE010000148.1 GCA_025054955.1 Blastocatellia bacterium
GGGAGCCGTCTTCAGCCGAAGTTGTTCAGACCGTCTGCGTCACTTTTCGTAGCGAACGGGGCTGGTCTGGCGACAATCCTTTCGCTTGGGCCAGCAACGCAGCAAACATCTGGCCGGGGATGATGTAAGGAATCGGCGAGAGCAAATCGTCAATGCGATCAGGCATGTTGACGCTACGGCTGGCGCGACGCTGAATCCGCGCTTCACTGGAGATGACGACGGTCTCCGCTCCGAGTTGGCGAAGTCGCTCATGGATTTTCATCATATCGTGAAACACACGGCCTGGCGGCGCAAACAGGAAGACGGGAAAATTTTTCTCGACCACAGCAATCGGTCCGTGCTGAAAATCGGCGCTCGAAAAGCGTTCCGCCACAACGTAACACGCCTCCATTAACTTGAGCGACAATTCAAAAGCGTTGGCGTAGTTCAACCCGCGCCCAATCACGATACAATGTTCCATGAAGCGGTAGCGTTCGACCATAGCAGCCACCGACGATTTCAATTCGAGCGCATGAGCGGCATACTCCGGCAGCCGTTCGATTGGCTTCAGAGCGGCACTGCCACTGAGCGCCGCAGCTAGCAGGTAGAAGATCATCAACTGACCAGTATAGGTTTTTGTTGCGGCCACGCTTCGCTCTTTGCCGGCGCGGATCAGAAAGATGTCATCAACCAGTTGAGCCATTGTTGATTTGGCTTCATTGGTGATCCCAATTGTGAGCGCCCCGGCGCGACGACAGCTTTCCAGCACCAGGTTAATGTCCTGCCCTTCACCTGACTGAGAGACGCCAATGACCAATGCATCACTCAATCGCAGCTTGGCTTTGTACAACGTGTGAACGGAAGGCGCCGCGAGCGAAACCGGTATGCCAGTTGTAATTTCCAGCAAATATCGTCCGAATAATGCTGCATTGTCAGATGTGCCGCGAGCCACCAGCAGAATCAATGGAATATTGCGAGACCGCAGATGGGCAGCGAACCGGCGCGCATGGTCGCGCTCAGCACGTAGCGTCCGCTCCAGCGCTGCCGGCTGTTGTTCAATTTCTTGCATCATGATAGTCATAGCGTCAAGTATCAAAACCCAAGACACGAATCACGGATCACCGTTGCGCAGAGCAATGGCAGGCTGAGACAAACGTTCAATGACCGCTGACATCGGGTCAAGCGCGCGTGAGTATATGAACAGTTTGAGGTCTGTGCTCGTGAGTTTATTTGAATACGTTGTTCCAATCTTTGAGAAACTGCGCCAAACCAATGTCAGTGAGCGGATGTTTGACAAGCTGTTGCAACGTCTTGAACGGCATCGTGGCGATGTGCGCTCCGATGAGCGCTCCTTCAACGACATGCAAGGGGTGACGCACGCTGGCAACAAGAATCTCCGTAGCAAACTGGTAGTGGTCAAAAATCTGCTTGATCTGCCGAATCAGCTCCATGCCGGATTGGCCGACATCATCCAGTCGCCCGACAAATGGACTGACCACTGTGGCCCCGGCCTTGGCAGCCAAGATTGCTTGCGTGGCGTTGAAAATCAGCGTCGTGTTGATGCGAACGCCCTCAGCCGACAATACTCGAATCGCTTTCAGGCCTTCGATAGTACAAGGAATTTTGACCATCACATTCGGATGGATGCGGGCAAGCTCCCGACCTTCACGCATCATGCCCTCGGCGTCGGTGGCCACGACTTCCGCGCTGACCGGCCCGTTGACCAACGTGCAGATCGTATGGATGTGCTGTTTGAAGTCAACCGGACCTTCACGTGCCATCAGCGTTGGATTGGTGGTAATGCCGTCAATCGCACCCCATGAGACGGCTTCGCGGATTTCGTTCAAATTGGCTGTGTCTAAGAAAAACTTCATAAGCGACTCTCCCTGATTCGTGCTGCTGGAGTAGGCCCAATGATACCGAGCCAACCGGCTTCGGTCAAATCGGATGAGACGTCGCCCACTGAAAAAGCGTAACCGATACAGCGTGAAACGATGAAATAGCGAGAGCCTCCCGTTGAAAGGAGCCTGGGCTGGTGGAGGCTGGAGCGGCTAAGCGGCCTCGGAACGGCTCCTGGAGCAGTTCACAACGCAGGATGGGCAATTTCACACCTGCCCAAGGTGGCACTTGTCTGATTTCTGTCGGCTGCCGCTTGAGGCGCCGTCGCCTCTTGCCGAGGCGAGAACAAGCAACTGACAAAGCACGGATGATTTGCTACAATGCCGCTATCGCTGATTATGGCGCAGACGAAACCGAGACAGTTGCCAGCGTGGGTCGTGGCGTTTGCCGTCGCTGCGCTGACGATCATCACGTTCAGTCTCCTTCTGATTTTAGGCACGGTGAAAATCGCGCCGCTACGCCCCGATCAGCCGGATGATCCGTTTTTGCTTTACGTGCTGACGGCATTTAATTTCGTCGCGTTTACCGTCTTCCTGTTCATTTGGGCCCGTTTGTTAATCAGGCTGCGGCAGGAGCGTCGAGCGCAGCAACTTGGCTCACGGCTCAAAACTAAGTTGGTTTGGTATTTCATCGTGGTGGTTATTTTGCCGTTGGTTCTGTTGGGTGTGTTCTCCTACGGCGTGATCAATGTGACAATTGAAAAGTGGTTTGGCGAGCCGTATCAAAACGTGTTGCGCGAGGCGCTATCGTTATCTGAGGAACAGATGGCCGACGAAGTTCACGATGTGCATCAGATGCTACAATGGCTCCAGGCCTCGGTTGATAAAGCTGCTGACGCAACTGCTGTGAAGGCTATCATTGAGCCGGCCTTGAGTTCCGACCAGGCTAACGATTTTTTGCTGATCCAGGTCGTGGATAGTGAGGGACGGCTGATCCTCTCACAGGCCAAGCCCGGCGTTGAGATTCCGTCAGCAGCTCGCATGGCGCTAAGCAAAATCCTACAGCAGCGCCGGCCTGAGCAAGATGTCATCGAACCTGTATGGCTCGGCGATGGACAAAGCCCGCTGCTCGTCGCCGTGATGCCCGTTGGCCGGCACGGCTACACGATGGCTGCATTGTACCAACCAAGACCAGCCCTTGCTGAAAAAGTGGCGAATATCCGACGGGAACACGATCGCTATCAAAGCCTCTATCGTCGGCAAGGACAAATCCGTCGCTCGACCTTTCAGGTGTTAGGCTTGGTGACCTTCCTTTTATTGTTCGTTGCGACCTGGACAGCGATTCATCTGGCTAAAGGCATCACCATACCGATTGAGGCGCTGGCCGACGCGACCCGCCGCGTCGCCATGGGAGACTTGACCCAGACAGTCAATGTGCCCGCGCAAGACGAGCTGGCCATGCTGGTCCAATCGTTCAATCAGATGACGGCTCAACTCAATGAGAATCGCGTGATGCTCGAAGCCTCTGCTGCCCAACTGCGCCAAACCAATCTGACGCTGGATGAGCGACGACGCTATATCGAAACGGTGCTAGAAAGCTTGTCAACCGGCATCATCTCATTTGACTCAGCCGAGCGCATCACCACGCTCAATCACGCAGCCCGCCGCATTCTTCACCTGAACGAATCGCCGGCGACAGCCACAGCGCTGATGCAGGCCATTCAACCGGCCGTTTCTGAAGAGAGCATTCACCAATTACGACGAATGATCCAAAAGGCCGGACGGACGGGCTTCGCGACGGTTGACGTGCAAATGCATCACGGGGCCGGGGTCTCGCATTTGATTGTCAGTGCGTCAGCGTTGCGCGACGAGCAATCCCACCTGCAAGGCATGGTGGTCATGCTGGAAGACATCACCGAGCTGGTTCGCGCGCAACGTCAAGCTGTCTGGAGTGAAGTGGCGCGGCGCATGGCTCATGAGATTAAAAACCCACTGACGCCGATTCAGCTCTCGGCGCAGCGTATCCTCAAACATCTGGATCGCGCCGATGCGCTCCAAGAGGCGCCCGATCAACAGATGATCCGCGAATGCATGGCGACGATCATCGGTGAAGTGCATACGCTGCAGCGAATGGTCAACGAATTTACGCGGTTTGCTCGACTGCCGCCGGCCGTTCTCGAAGAGAACTCATTGAATCAGGTCGTGGCGTCTACTCTCAAACTCTATGAGGACCGGCTCAACGGCATCGTCATCGAATCGGTGTTGGATGAGCGGCTGCCGGTGGTCCGGTTCGACGCCGAACAAATCAAACGCGCGTTGGTCAACCTCATTGACAACGCCTTGGAAGCAGTCCATCAAGTCGCTGGCGAACAGCGCATCTCTGTTCACACGCGGTATTGTCCTGAACAGGAACTGGCGCAAATCATCGTTAGTGATACAGGCATCGGCATTGATCCCAAAGATTATGCCAAGTTGTTTACGCCATATTTCTCCAAGCGGCCGCATGGAACAGGCTTGGGCTTATCTATTGTCAACCGCATCATCGCCGAACATCATGGCCGCGTCCGCGTTCAACCGAATCAGCCGCGCGGCGTCCAATTTATCATCGAGTTGCCAACGTCTCAGCATAAGGAAACCGAAGCGCATGCAGGTTAACCCAGGGCGGCGACACTCACGGCCAGGATCAACAAACTATCGCTCACTCGCTTCTGAGGCGGCGCAACCCGAGCATACCGACTATGGCTCATTCAATTCTCATCGTTGATGATGAACAGGGCATCCGCCAGTCGCTCGCCGGCGTCTTGCAGGACGAAGGCTTTTGGGTAGAGGCTGTGGAGAGCGGCGAGGCCTGCTTGGCAGCCTTGGAGCAACGCGCCTACGATTGCATTCTGCTGGATGTATGGCTGCCGGGCATCAGCGGGATCGAAACGTTGATCCAACTCCAGTCGCTCCATCCGGACACGCCTGTCATTATGATCTCCGGTCATGCCACCATTGACACAGCGGTGCAAGCCACCAAACGGGGCGCGTTCGATTTCCTAGAAAAGCCGCTCTCCGTCGAGCGCGTGTTGCTGACCGTTCAACATGCAATCCAACAGCGCGTGCTGCAACGAGAAGCAGGGCAACTGCGCCACAAATTAACCCAAGAATATCACCTCATCGGCCAGAGCATCCCCATGCGGGCGTTGCAACAACAAATTCTGACCGTCGCGCCGACCGACAGCCGCGTGATCATCTACGGTGAATCGGGCAGCGGCAAAGAACTGGTCGCGCGGGCACTTCATGCTCATTCGGCGCGCGCTGAACGACCATTTGTGGAACTGAACTGTTCAGCCATTCCCGAAGAGTTGATTGAATCCGAACTGTTCGGCCACGTCAAAGGCGCATTCACCGGCGCCACCGCAGCCCGGCAGGGCAAATTTGAACTAGCTGACGGCGCAACCCTGTTTCTTGATGAGATCGGCGATATGAGCCTCAAGACGCAGGCCAAAATTTTGCGCGTGCTCGAAGAAGGTCGCATTCAACCGGTCGGCAGTAACGCATGGATATCGGTCAACGTTCGCATCCTGGCCGCTACCAACAAACGTCTCCGCGAGATGATGGAACGCGGCGAGTTCCGTGACGACTTATTCTATCGTCTCAACGTCATTCCATTTTATGTGCCGCCGTTGCGCGAGCGCCGCGAGGACATACCCTTATTGGTCGAGCATTTCAATCAACGGTTCTCATCCGCCTACAACCGCCCGCCCAAACAGTTCACGGCAGCGGCCCTGGAAAAACTCCAACACCACGACTGGCCCGGCAACGTGCGTGAATTGAAGAATACCATCGAACGGATCATCATTATGCGGGCTAAAGTGGTGATTGACGCTGACGATTTGCCGGAGCTGGTTGCTGACTTACTACCTGAACCGCTCACACGGACCTCCTATCAAAGTTTCCATGAAGCCGCGGAAGCATTTGAGCGGCAGTACATCCAACGCAAGCTGGCCGAGTTTGACGGCAACGTCACCCGCGCTGCCGAAGCGATGAATATTGATCGCAGTCATCTATATCGCCGGATGAAAGCGCTCGGTATACCGCTGCGCTCATCTCATGACCTTGGCTCCTGAAGTATTGATCAAGCCAGCCTGAGGCATGGGACAAAAGATTTCAAAAGACTGTTGACTCATTTTGAAGTTGATCAATGGGTCGAGCCAGCTTGTCGTATTGGATGGCCAATCACCGAACGTACACGCGCGACGCCTCTTGAAAAAGCGCGTTGTAGCTTGTGGCCTTGAAACACGCGATCTCAAACCGTGTCGGGTGACGCCCGTCAGATGAGCAATCGCCCCTACGCAGCAGCAGGCCATGAAGAATGAAACACGTTCGTTTGCATGCCACGGAAATGGTTATTTTCACAGGAATCGCTCCGCTGAAGAATGTGGCACAGGCGTTCCCGCGTGTGCCCCATTTTCATCGTTCGTGGCGTGCGCGGAGCATAAGGGGGATTCCTCAGAAAACGTCCGAGGTCAGGAACAGAGGAGGTCCAAGCTCCGCGTGCGCCGGAGGCGCAAGCAGCAGGCAGCCAAACGTGCAACGTCTGGAACAGCCGATCAAACAATCGTGGAGCGTTGGAGACGCGCCGAGATGTGCGCGTTTGTGATCAGTGATTGAACACCATGAACGAGTCGGTGAGGGGACGGGTGGCGCCTCTCCAAGGCGCCCTGCGAATTGGGGGATGATGTCCCACCCAGACATTTCACGTCTGGCTACCCGTTGGTGCGCGGCTGCCACCCTCGAAGCACGAAATTCACTCACCATAACGTGACTAAATGCCGAGTGAAGGTCGTACATTCCCGCTCAGTCAGTTCGGCCTCCTCCATGCTTTTTGGTTCCATCAACGTGGGCCTTTTTCCTTGCATTTGGTATGAGTCTGACGGGCGCGCTTGCTGCACGGAGCGCAGGGTTGACTCCGTTGGTGAAAGTTAGTATTTTGTTTTCGCTATGAAAAAAACAAAATCCTATGTTAAAAGCGGTCAGTCATCAGCCAAGAGCTCCTCTGGGCGGCCGGCGCGCGCGCCCTGGAGCGAGTCTGAGATCAATCAACTTCGCAAGCTCTATCCGACGTCATCCAATCAGGATATCGCGCGCAAGCTTGGCCGTAGCCTCAGCAGTGTGATCTCGCAAGCCTTCAAGATGGGACTCAAGAAAGACCCGCAACGACTCGTGGCGATGGGAAAGGAAAACATCGCGCATCGTTGGGGACCCAAAAGCAAGGCGAAACGCAAGAAATAATCGAGAGGCCAAGACTACTGTCAGCGAAGCATGCCCAATCACTCGATGATTCGCTTCTGATCACCTCTGGCATTCATCCAATCCTCATGAATTCATCGGCCACCCATCTTCGCGCAGGCCTTCTTCTCAGCGGTGGATTTTCACCTCCGTCCAATAGCGATCATACAGCAGCATCGTTTCTCCCACATCGGCCAGATATTCGCAATTCTTCAACGCTTCAGCAGGAGGAAACAGTGCCGGGTTGTTGCGTAGCTCGGCACGCACCATCGGTAACGCCGCGCGATTAGGAATGGGGTAGACGATGAAGTTCATATTCTCGGCGGCGACCGCCGGTTCCATCAGATAGTTGATGAACTCATGAGCTAGGTCAGGGCGCTGAGCGACGCGGGGAATACAGAGATTGTCAATAGCGATGGTGCATCCTTCACGCGGAATGACGAACGCGATAGCCGGATGCTCCAGCATAATCTTGGCGATCTGTCCGCTATACCCGTGCGAGAGCCAGGCATCGCCGCTGAGCAACACTTGATCGAATGCGGCGCTATCATAAGCGCGCACCAATGGCTTTTGCTCAACCAATCGGTCGCGCGCCTGACGTAGTTCGTTCGCATTGGTGCTGTTCAGTGAATAGCCAGACAGCTTCAGAGCGACGGCAAAGGCTTCACGTACATCATCAAGCATCACGATGCGGTCGCGATAGGCCGGATTCCACAACGCACTCCAACTGTCAATTGGCTCGGTGACTTTATCTTTCCGGTAGCCGATGCCGGCGGTGGTCCACGCATACGGCAATGAATAACGGTTTTGTGGATCAAATGGACGATTCAGCATCGCTGGGTCTAGATGCACGCGATTAAGCAAAGAGGCATGGTCCAGTGGCAGTAAAAGATTTTGCTTAATCAGAATCCTCACCATGTAATCGCTGGGGACGATGATGTCGTAACGAGCTACGCCGGCCTGCAATTTGGCCAGCATGGCCTCGTTGGAGTCATACGTCTCCATATTGACCTTGACGCGATAGCGTTGCTCGAAATTGCGGACGACGCTGGGCGCAATATAGTTCGACCAGATCAACAGGTTCAATTCGGCCTGAGTCACCGTCGGGTTGCTTCCACCGGCCGCAAACGCGCCAATCCCGATGAGCACCGTCGCCACCAGCGTCCCATTGACTTTCGTGAAGCGGCCGGCGCGTAGTTGGAATGAGACGGCGGCCAACACCACCGTCGTCAATAACAAGATGGTCGAGATGGCATTGATTTCCGGCGTAATGCCGGTCTTGATCATCGAGTAGACCTGCAACGGCAGCGTCGCGGCGCCGGCGCCCGCGACAAACGACGTGATCACGTAGTCATCAAGCGAAATCGTAAACACAAGCAGCGCGGCAGCCGCAATGGCCGGCGCCAGCAGTGGAAGCGTGACGCGAACGAATGCTTGTACTTCGTTTGCTCCGAGGTCCATGGCAGCCTCTGCCAAGCGCGGAGGCAGCATCGTCAGGCGCGCTCGCACGACAAAGAACACATAGGACACGCTGAATGCGACATGGGCGATGACCACTGTCCATAACCCCAATCGAAATCCGATCAGCCCGAAGAACGCAACCATGGCAAAGCCCACGACGATCTCCGGCACAATGATAGGCAGGTAAAACATGGCCTCATACGCCCGGCGCAACCGCAGCCGCCGACGATAAAAGGCCAGCGCAGCCGCGGTCCCCACGAGCGTTGCCAGCACGGCAGTAAGCACGGCCACAAGCAGGCTTAGACGCAGCGATTGGATGATTGTTTGATTGTTCAAGGCAGCGGTATACCAATCCCAGGTGAAGCCGCGCCAGACAGCGCCAATGCGCCCGCGATTGAATGAAAACACTACCAGCACAGCGATTGGCGCATACAGAATCAGATAGACGATAATGAGCCAGAGTCTGGTCATTGCGCTGACTCCTTGCTGCGCGGGCCAGACCTGAACGCTACGATCAGCAAGACGAGAATGACAATCGTCAATAACACAGACAACGCTGACCCCAGCGGCTGGTTGCGCTGCACAAACTGATTTTGAATCACATTGCCGACCATCGCCGACTTGGCGCCGCCGAGTAAATCAGGCGTGATGAACGCACCGAGCGATGGAATAAAGACGAGAACGATAGCCGTGATGATACCGACCTTGGTCAACGGCACGACGACACGAAAAAATGCGCTCCACCGATTGGCTCCCAGGTCCATCGCGGCTTCAACTAATCTGATGTCCAGCCGCTCCAGAGAGACATACAACGGCAGAATCATGAACGGGATTTCACCGTACACCTGGCCGACGAGCACGGCGAAATCAGAATAGAGCAACCACGTCAGCGGCCGATCAATCAGATTGGCTTGCATGAGCAGCGAGTTGATGAACCCTTCCGCTCGTAGCAGAAACACCCAGGCGTACGTCCGCAACAAGAATCCTGTCCAAAACGGCACGACGCACAACAATAGCAGCAGATTCTTCCACTTCTTACTCGACTGCACGGCGATGTAGTAGGCCACCGGGTAACAGATGACCAGACATATCAGCGTCGTGGCCGTCGCAATGATCAGCGAACGCCAGTAGATACTGAAGTAGAGTGGATCGAGTAACTGGATATAGTTGCCCACATGGAAATTCCACTGCACGCCGCCATAAAAGCTGCGCTGGGCAAAGCTATAGAGGAGGATGATACCTAGTGGCGCAAGGAAGAACAGGCCCAACCAACCGACGGCTGGACCAAGCAACAGAACTGTAGACCACACTCGCTTGGTGCGGCTCGTAGGCAATCACCTCCCCTTCGCCACGCGGCCCTCAAGCCACGAAGACGCCAAGATCGCCATGCAAAAACCAATTGTTCTGCGAGCCGGTGCCACGGGCGTGCGCTTCATGTTCACGACGGCTACTTCGCACTTGATACATCGGAGTGCCCTTGCGGCGAGCAACGGGATGATCGGCGATCAATCAGAAAGAAGGATCACGCTCTCTGGCATCCACGCAAGAAACACCGACTGACCGTGATGAAATCGCTCGGATCGCCATCCCGAATGATTCTGCTCCGACACTGTGACCAGCAGGCGGCCAACACGCACCTGCCAATGCGTGAGGTCGCCCAAATAGGATTTATTTTCGACAACGCCCCGTAACCAGATGCTGCCATCCGCTCGGAGCGGCTCCGCCGACAGTTCGATTTTTTCCGGCCTGACGGCAAACCGCACGCGTGGACCAATCAATGACTCTCCGTTCAGAGCGATTTCCATTGGTTGCCCCTCGATGTTGAGGAGAACGCGTTGGCCGTTTCGCGCGACGATCTCAGCCTCGAAGATATTACAGACGCCGATGAAGTTCGCCACAAACGTCGTCTGGGGACGCTCATACACGGCGCGCGGCGTTCCAATTTGCTGAACGCGCCCATCGGCCATGACAGCGATACGGTCTGAGAGGCTGATGGCTTCCTCTTGATCATGGGTCACCAGCAGAAAACTCATATTGAGCTGTCGCTGAAGCTGCTTCAATTCCTGCTGCATCTGTTTGCGCAACTTGAAATCGAGCGCGGCCAGCGGCTCGTCTAGTAGGAGCGCCTGCGGCTCTAATACAATGGCACGGGCCAAGGCCACGCGCTGTTGTTGACCACCGGATAGTTCATCAGGCATGCGCTGTTGGTAACCGGCCAATTGGACCAATTCCAGCGCTTGAGCCACCTTTCGCTCGATGTCCGGTTTGGGCAGTCTCTTTTGCTCCAAGCCAAAGGCAACGTTTTTGAATACGTTCAGGTGAGGAAACAAGGCGTAGTGCTGAAACACCGTATGAACCGGCCGGCGATAAGGCGGCTCGTTGGTGACGTCGCGCGGGCCAAGATAGATACGGCCGGTATCAGGTAGATCAAAGCCGGCAATCAGTCGGATCAACGTCGTTTTACCTGACCCCGATGGACCAAGCAAGGTGAAGAATTCGCCTCGCTCGATCTGCAAGGAGACTGCGTCAACGGCAGTGACGGGGCCATATCGTTTGGTAACACAATCAACCCGAATCGCGTTCCCGTTTTCCATCGTCGTTGGTTGGCCTGAATCATAGGAAAATTTGTGTTCCAACGCAAGCGTTGCCGATTGCGAGCGGGTTGGGCTAAAATAGCTGCCTTTCAGTAGCCTTGATGGGCTCTCAGTATGACAAGCAGTAAGCTCAGCAGTCGGCTGAGAGATCGAATAGCAAATAGCCAACGATCCATACACATGACGGAAGGGTTCGCCGGTTTCGGCTGCGGCCACTTCCAGCCGAGTTCGTTGGTTGGATGGAACGCTTGAGCGTTAAGGAGTAAAGACCGTGATTCAAGTTGAGAACCTGACCAAAGACTACAGCGGCGTTCGCGCGGTGGACAACATCACGTTCGACGTGAAGAAAGGTGAAATCCTTGGGTTCCTCGGACCGAACGGCGCCGGCAAAACGACGACGATGCGCATTCTGACCTGTTTCATGCCGGCCACCAGCGGAGTGGCCAAGGTCGCCGGCTTCGATGTGTTCGAGCAATCGCTGGAGGTGCGTCGGCGCATCGGATACTTGCCCGAAAATCCGCCGCTTTATCCCGAAATGACCGTGCAGGGCTATTTGGAGTTCGTCGCCCGCATCAAAAACGTGCCGGCGGAGAAGCGACGTCAAGCGGTCGAACGAGCCATGGAGATGTGCAACATCGTTGACCAACGTCATCAGCTCATCCGCAAGCTGTCGCGCGGCTACAAGCAGCGGGTCGGGTTGGCCCAAGCGCTGGTGCATACGCCGGAAGTCATCGTGCTGGACGAGCCAACCGTGGGACTCGATCCCAAACAAATCATCGAAGTGCGCCACCTGATCAAAGGGCTCGCCGGCGAGCATACGATCATTCTCTCCACGCACATCTTGCCGGAAGTCAGCATGACATGCGACCGCGTCGTCATCATCAACAAGGGCAAGATCGTCGCTGAAGACACGCCGGAGAATCTGACGATCCAACTGAAAGGCGGCGAAGTCGTCCAGTTAGAAGTCCAAGCCGATGCCGACCAATTGCAACAAGCTATCAGCCCGTTGGAGGGCGTGCGACACATCGAGGTTCACAAAATGGATAGCACCGGTCGGCTCTCGGTCAAAGTCGAGAGCGAACCGGGCCGAGACCTGCGCAGCCGGCTGGCGGCCCTCATTGTGCAACGCGGTTTTGAATTGTATGAACTACGCGCCGTCAATCTCAGTCTGGAAGAGATCTTCCTGCAACTGACCACTCAGGAAACCGGCTCTGAGCCTTCCACGCAAGCCAAGGAGGTTGCTGCATGAAAAACATCATTGCCGTGTTTCGCAAAGAACTCAGCTTGTATTTTGTCTCACCGATCGCTTACGTGGCGATTGGCGTGTTTTTGGCCATCATGGGCTATGCGTTCCACATCATTTTGACAGGTGTCATTCGCGAATCATTCGAACACTCGATGCGAGCTGCGCAGATGGGCGGCGGTTTCAGCTCATTCGATGTGCCGGCCATCGTCATGCAAAGTTTCTTTGGCTTCATGGGGACGATCCTGCTGTTTGTTATTCCCTTCCTCACGATGGGCATCTATGCCGAAGAGCGGAAACGCGGCACCATGGAGCTGTTGATGACCTCGCCACTGAAGGATTCGCACATTGTCTTGGGCAAGTTTCTGGCGACGTTAACGCTTTTTCTGATCATGCTGGCCGTGACGTTCCTCTACTACATGGCCATGTACATCTTCAGCGATCCGCGCCCGCCGCTGGCGCCCACGTTGGCTGGCTACCTCGGCATCCTGCTGTTTGGCGCCGCGCTGATTGCCATCGGTCACTTTCTCTCTTCGTTGACCGAGAATCAGATCATTGCGGCGGTGCTCACGTTTGCCACGTCCATCATGTTGTTCCTGTTGGCAGCGGGCGTTCAGGACTCGACCACCGCGTTCGGTGAAATCCTGAAATACCTGTCGCTGCTCAATCATCTGGGCGACTTCGGTAAGGGCGTGATTGATACCAAGAGCCTTGTGCTTTACGTCAGTTTCGTTGTGCTCGGCGTCTTCTTGACGTTGCGCTCGATTGACTCATTGCGATGGAGGAGGGCGTAACCGATGAACAAGAAAGAACTATTCAAAGCAATCGGTTATCTGGGCGCCGCGCTGCTCATTTCCGGCGCGTTTCGCTATTATGCGTTCGAGACCTGGCAAAAGTGGGAAAAAATCATGGTCGGCGCGGGCGGCGCATTGCTCCTGCTCAGCCTGATCGTCAACTTTGCAGAAATCAAAGCGGTGTGGAGCCGCCGCTCAACCAAGCTTGGCGCCAATACAGTGACGATGACGCTGGCCGTAATCGCGATTCTCGGACTGCTTAACTTTCTTGGCTACCGGCACAGCAAGCGGTTTGATCTATCCGAAGAAAAACTCTACAGCCTGTCCGACCAAACCAAGCAAATCCTGTCCAACCTCAAGCAGGACGTCAAAATCATGCACTTTGACAAACAAGATGATCCCGTGCTGCGTGAGCGCGTGCAAGAGTATAAGGCGCTGTCGCGGCGCATCAGCTACGAATTCGTTGACCCGCAGGAAAAACCCGACGTTGCACAGCAGCACAAGATCACCAGTTTCAACCAGACCATTGTCGTCGCAGGCGACCGCATTGAGCGAACCGAAGGCATCGAAGAGCAAGACATCACGAATGCGATTCTGAAAGCGACACGTAATCAGACTAAGATCGTATACTTCGTCGAGGGTCACCAAGAGAAATCGCTCACCGACAGCAGCGGCGAGGGCTACCGCGCCATCGAAAACGCGCTGAAAAACGAAAACTACGAGGTGAAGTCTGTCAATCTGGTAACCACCAATCAGGTCCCATCGGATGCCAGTGTACTGGTCGTAGCAGGCCCCAAACAGGGGTTGTTCCCACAAGAAGCCAGCATGATCGCTAAATACCTCGACGAAGGCGGCAAAGTCATGCTGTTAGTTGATCCCGACACCAAACCGCAACTGGATGAAATCTTCAAAAAATGGGGCGTTGAGGTGGGCGATGACACGATCATTGATGTGAGCGGCGTTGGGCGCCTGTTTGGAACAGGGCCAGCGGTGCCGATGGTAAGCCAATACGGCAGCCATCAAATTACCAGAAATTTCCAAGGCACGATGACATTTTTCCCACTGGCGCGTTCCGTTAAGCGAGCGGCCGATGCCCCTTCCGATGTGATGATCACCGAGCTGCTCAACACGTCGGCCCAAAGTTGGGCAGAGACAGACCTGACGCTTGGTGGTCAGGTGGAATTCACCGAGGGCAAAGACACGAAAGGGCCGATTTCGCTCGGCATTGTCGCCGACAAGAAAGTTGGCCAGAAGCAGGCGCGGCTGGTCGTCATTGGCGACTCGGACTTCGCAACCGACCGCTACGTCGGCATGCAGCGCAATGGCGACCTGTTTCTGAACTCGATCAACTGGCTGGCCGGCGATGAAGACTTGATTTCCGTGCGACCAAAGGAAGCCAAGGATCGGCGCGTCACACTCACACAAACACAACAGAACCTGCTTGCCTTTTTCAACTACATCTTTCTTCCACTGCTGGTCCTCGGCGCTGGCGTCTCCGTTTGGTGGAGACGACGATGAAACCGAAGTGTACTGATAGAACGCAGATCATGGGCCTATGAAGAAGAGTACGTTGATTCTGTTACTGGTGGCTGTGGGTTTGGGCGTATTCGTTTATTTCTACGAATACAAAGGCGGCGAGAAACGCCAACAGGCGGAAGCCGAACGAAAAAAGATTTTTCAGTTCAAAGATGAAGATATTAGCCGCCTCTCTATAAACCGCGCCGGCGAAACGCTCACATTTGAACGACGCGATAACGATTGGGTCATGACACAACCGATCAGCGCCAAGGCAGATTACTCAAATGTCTCGTCACTCATCACCAATCTGACAACGAGCCAAATAGACCGCAAGCTGGCCGCGTCGGCAGACAAACTGGCCGGATATGGACTTGAGCAACCTGCTGTCACGCTGACCATCACTCTGAAAAGCGGCGAGCAACGCCAGATTAAATTCGGCAACAAGGATTTCGCTGGCACCAGCGTCTATGCGCTGATTGACGGCGGGCAAGAAGTGGCCATGGTTCCGGCCTACCTGTTGGACAGCGTTGACAAGTCAGCGTTCGAGTGGCGCGATAAATCGCTGCTGGACGTCACATTTGAACAGGTCACCGCGCTTGAACTGACAACCCCAGCCGGCCATTTTCAATTAAGTAAACAGGGTGATCAATGGCAACTGCAACAACCTCGGTCGTTGCCGGCCGATTCTGCTGAAGTCAGCTCAATTGTCAGTCAATTAACCTCTGCCCGCATGACTGAAGTCGTCGCTGAGCAAGCCGATGACCTGAAGCCTTACGGACTGGACAAACCGCTCATCTCTGCCAAACTGCGTACACAGAAAGGCGATGAGCAAATACTCATGCTCGGCAAGAAGGAGGGTGAACATTACTTCGGGAAAATCAACACCAAAAGCCCCGTGTTCAAACTGGCTTCGGATGTCTACACGACGCTCGACGTAACACTGTTCAAACTGCGCAACAAAAAACCGGCTATTTTCAGTCAAGACGAGATCACCCGCATTCAACTGAAAAACGAGCATCAGACGATCGTCTGTGAAAAATCGGGCGACAAGTGGCTTATGAAACAGCCGACCGAGCAAAAAGACAAAGAAGTACGCGCCTATGAAATCTTCACGCCGTTGACCATCAACGACGCGAAAGAGATTTTCGACGTGCCGCCGAAAGAAGCGACAGCGGCGCTGACCAACCCGCTCGTCGAAGTTCACCTGACCAAAAGAGACGGCCAGACCATTACTATCAGCCTCTCCAAGAAAGTGGGTGAATTCGTTTACATCAAAAACAACTCAAGCCCAGCGGTGATGAAATTCGAGGCCAGCCTGCTCGATCAACTCAACGTCAAGGCTGACACTCTGGTGCTGTGAGCGGGATATTGCCTGCTCGGAAACGCGCGACGCCCTTGTAGCCCACCACCGGCAACCGATTTGGTTGAAGAGATCGCTGAAACCATCCGCCTCCTGCGCCGAAGGGTGATCCGACTATTAGTGACCGATTGCTTGAGGAGATCGGTGAACCGATTTGCCTCTTCCTGGACGGAACGGTGATCCAACCATCAGCAACCGATTTGCTTGAAGAGGTCGGAGAAACCCTGTAAGATAGTAGCGTCCCATGATCGGGTAAAGGTAGAGAACAAACTATGGCATTTGAAGTGCAAGATTATAAGGATTTGGTTCGGCTAATTGAGGAGCATCCAGAGTGGCGAGCGGAGCTTCGGCGCCTGGTATTGACCGACGAGCTATTAGAGTTACCAGTGATTGTACGAGAGCTGGCTGAGGCACAACGGCATGCCGAAGAACGACTCAGTCGCGTCGAAGAGCAGATCGCTCTGTTGACTCAGGCGCAACGGCACGCCGAAGAACGACTCAGCCGCGTCGAAGAGCAGATCGCTCTGTTGACTGAGGCGCAACGGCGCACTGAAGAACGACTCGCGCGAGTTGAAGAGCAGATGGCTTTGTTGGCCGAGGCGCAACGGCAGATGGCTGATGAGATCAGGAAGATGGCGGCTGATCAACGGCGCATTAGTAACGACGTCGCTGACCTGAAAGGAACCGTCTTAGAGTGGAAGTATAGAAACAAAGCAACGGCCTATTTTGGCGCCGTGTTGCGTCGAGCTCGCGTTGTCGAGATGCAGACGTTAGAAGAACGACTGGAGGCCTCTCTCACTGAAGAGGAAATCAAGGATGTATTGCGGCTGGACCTGATTGTGCAAGGTCGGTTATCCCGACAGGCTGACGCGCCCGAAGTTTATCTGGCGGTAGAAATTTCGTCGGTCATAGATGCTTATGACGTACAGCGAGCTAGACACAGAAGCTATCTTTTGCGCAAGGCGGGCTTTCCGACCATCCCGATGGTCGCTGGTGAACATTTAACTCCTGGAGCCGAATTCGAAACCAAGGAACACTCTGTTCCTGTCATGCAGGATGGAAAAGTCACCTACTGGGAAGAAGCCCTGCAACGATGGGCAACGAATTAGGGTGGCTCTGGAGACCAATGACTTGTCTTACATGCTTAACCTGAACTGTGAAATCACGCCGACACCAGCATGGGCGCTGAGTACATTAGAGCGATTTTCAATTGCCTTTAGCTTAGGGGCCCCGCATGCTGCGGGCTGATGCACGCCGCAAGCGTGCGCTCCCAAGACAAACTCATTCGCAAACCGCTCTAAGCCATCCGGCGTTTCTGCCAAGGAGCCAAATCTAAGTAACGTGACAAAAGGTCGTGGCGTTTTTGGAGTGCTGCGAGGTGTCGCAGCTTTGGCCGGAAAGCGGTGACACGTCACCGCACGCCAAAACGTCCCGTACCCCGAATGCCCCAGAACGTTTCTGCACCTACTTAGCGCCACGGAGCAGACACATTATCACGCAAGTGCGCAGCTCGGCGCTGCGATCCATCAATGTGACGACATTAGGATTGAGTCCTGCCCATCCTCCGAAAAGACAGGCACAGATTTACTGAGTAGATTTTCAATCATTCAATCGGTGAATCGGTGCTTGTTTTTCATCGTTTCCGCATGGCAGCTCGTGCTTATGAAGACCTCTTCTGATTCAGAGGACGGCGGTCTCCTTGATCAATTGACCGGTGGTGAATCGTTCAACGCTGAGGATGGACACATCAACCAACGAGGTCTCTCCGTGGAGAATGATGTCGGACACGATCCTGCCTGTGGCGGGCGAGTGCATCACGCCATGTCCGCTGAATCCATTGGCGAGATAAAATCCTTCCACGCCGGGCACTGGCCCGATGATCGGATGATGATCGGGAGTGACTTCGTAAAGACCAGCCCAGCAACGACGCGGATTGACTTGCGCATCAGCCAAGCACGGCACCCGATTCACTGCACGAAGCAAAATCTTCTCAATGAACGCTGGATCGAAGGCGGTCTTGAAGCCGTACGTTTCATCTGGATCAGGCCATGCCAACAAAATGCCCTCACCTTCACGGCGAAAATGAAAGCCGTTGGACATGTCAATCACCATCGGTAACGGCCGGGGCAATAGCTCAAACGGCTGTGTGTTGACAATCTGGCGACGTAGTGGTTGAACGGGAATGTCCAGGCCAACCCATTGCGCCACTTGAGCGGCCCACGCGCCAGCCGCATTCACCACGGTGCGCGTCCACACACGTCCCTGCGTGGTCATCACGCTTGAGACACGCCCGTGCTCCAGCTCCACGCCGGTCACTTCGGTGCTCAGCCATATTTGAACGCCGCGTTCACGTGCGCGAACAGAAAACCCCCGCAACACGCTATATGGATCAACAAATCCATCCGTTGGGCAGAAGCTGCCGCCGAGAATGTCATCGCTTCGTAGCTGGGGAATCATCTGTCTGATGTCATCGGGCGAGACCATCTGCACATTGGTGAGGCCTTGAGCCACCTGCTGCTGGCGATTGGCGCGCAGCGCAGCCAGATGTTTCTCACTGGTTGCCATGAACAGATAGCCATGCGGCCTGTAATCGGCGGTGTGACCGGTCAGGTCTTCAAAGTGGGCGAAGCAGTCAATCGAATAACGCGACATCTGGATGTTGATCGGCGTAGCAAACTGAGCACGGACGCCGCCGGCGCTCTTACCTGTTGAGCCCATTTCTTGCCGTTCGTTGCGCTCGATGATGACGACATTCGTGCAGCCTGCCTCGGCCAGATGATAGGCAATGCTCGATCCAACAATCCCACCGCCGATGATGACAACATCAAATGCTGACATACTCACCTCAAGCGTGACCGCGCAGCAGCGGTTCGTCTGCACAACCGTGACCGCGCAGCAGCAGTTAGTCTACATAACCGTGACTGCGCAGCAGCGATAGAATTTGATCTGTTCAGCATGAGCAGCAGCGCCACAGAAGCACTCAATGGTTCCGTCACCGGCTCAGTTTAATATCACCGGTGACTGTCTGGATACGAATTTCCGGTGGACCGCCCTGACCGACGCGGCCTCGCGCGGTGACACGCGCAAAGTCACGTTTGACATTCAGCTCGATACCGCTGCCACGATGATCAATCGCGCCACGGAGCGAGCTGACGTCCACATCGGCATTGTAGCCGTCAAGGAAGCGTATGGTAACGTCACCGGCCACTGATTCAATCTTCATCGGTACAGGTTGAGCGGGCGGACTCAGCTCCAGATTGATAGTGCCATTGACTGTTTTGGCTGAGATGACTCCGCTAAATTCTTTTGCGACGATATCGCCGGCCACGGCCTCGGCTGTGACCTGTTGATAAACACCGAGCAGCTCAATATCGCCTCGCACGGTCTGCACATGTTTGACGATGACATTGCGAGGCAATTTGACCTCATAATCCAGATGCGCTTCACTGCCTTCAGGTCGTTTGGTGCGAACAATGACATGGCTGGCATCCGACGTGTCAATCTCCATGTCGAGCTGCGCTTTATCTTCTCGGCTGCCAAGATGTTTCTTGGCTTCGATGAAAACTGCATCTTGATCCCACGTCGTCAGCTTGACGTCGCCAACATCTGCCGAGATGGAAAATGACCCGCCGGCAGCTAGTGGGATGGTACGTGTGACCACTTCACCAGAGTGTTCAACCTTGATTGCATCGCCGGCATTGATGTGGACAATGCGTTTACCATCTTTCGTGATTTCGATGCCTTGATCAGTTTCAGTAATCTGGACGCCAGGGAGAGTGGTGAGACGGTAAATACCATATCCGATCCCACCCAAGATCAATCCCGCTGTGAGGATTACAGCGCCTAGCACCCACGGCCAACGTCGTCGAGGCGGTTTTTCCAATGGGATGTCAGCATACGGCGCGGGCGGCGCGGGAGGAGCGTAAACAGGTTGTGTAGCACTAGGCGCCGATTGTGGCATGGTCGCATCGCCCGGGAAGGGTCGAGTTGGTTGCTCTTGGATGGAAACTGCGCCTGTTGGTGCGCCACAAAACCGACAGAACCTCATGCCGGGTAAAAGCTCGGCGCCGCAGCGTGTACAGCGTGCTGTCATGGTAGGCTCCCTATTGGTCACACCTGATCCAAATTCATATAACGCCCTAGTGAGCTGCCGGTCGCCGTTTTTCGTCCAACCATGGCTGCATAAACTGTGACCATCTTAATGCTCCCGCAGCTTCAGTAAAGTTTTCGGTCTTGTTCATGTGAGACTCATGACTTCAGTACGCTCTCGCTGAGGAGATGTTTCTGAATTTTGCCCGTGGCCGTTCGAGGGAATGAATCAACAAAGAAGACTCGGCGTGGACATTTGAAGTCGGCCAGTCGGCTCTGGCAATAGGCGATCACGTCCGCGGCATCCCATGTTTCACCCTCTTTCAAAATCAGGCAGGCGCCCACTTCCTCACCCCAGATCGGATCAGGCAGGCCGATGACGGCCGCTTCTTTCACCTTGGGGTGTTGGTAGAGCACCTGTTCGATTTCCTGCGGATAGATATTGACGCCGCCGCGAATAATCATCTCCTTCTTGCGCCCGACGATGTAGAAATAGCCTTCTTCATCGTAGTAACCGAGATCGCCTGTGTAGAGCCATCCATTGCGAATCGTTTGCGCTGTTGCTTCGGGATTCTTGTAGTAGCCTTTCATCACGTTGCGCCCACGAATGATGATCTCGCCCACCTGACCGGCTGGCAACGGTTGGCCGTTGTCGTCCACGATGGCGAGCTCCTGGCCCGGAAATGGCAATCCAATTGAACCGATCTTGCGTTTGCCTTCAACCGGATTGATCGTGCTTGCGCACGTTCCTTCAGACAGGCCGTACCCTTCGATGATTTTAGCGTGGAATTTCTCCTCAAACCGGGTGAACACCTCCACCGGCATGGGGGCAGCGCCGCAGATACACATCCGCAGGCTACTCAAATCGTATTGGTCAGCATCAGGCAAATTCAACAAAATTGAATAGACGGTCGGCACGCCGCTGAATGTGGTGGCGCGATAGCGCGCCAGATTTTCAAAAAACGTTTTGGGCGAAAACCCTTCGGTCAGGATCATGCTGCCGCCGCCTTGCATCGGCATGAGAATGGTGACGACCTGCCCGTTGACGTGAAACAACGGCAGAATACACATGGCGCGCTCATCAGCATTCATGCCCGATACCATCGCGCCTTGCCAGCTATTGATGTAGTAATTTCCCTGTGTGAGCACCACGCCTTTGGGCTTGCCGGTGGTTCCCGAGGTGTAAATGATACCCATCTCATCGTCGGGACTGATCGGCACATCCAGCTCATCGGGGGGCGCAGCCAGCAACTCGGTGAACGAGAGCATCCCGGCCGGCGCGTCGTCGCCGACAACGACAATTTGCTTGAGCTGTGGACAGACAGGCCGAATCGCCTCGATCAATGGTAGGAATTTGCTTTCGGTCACCATCGTGGTTGCATCGGAGTTATTGACGATATACTGCACCTCTTCGGCCTTCAACAACACATTGATCGGGACAAGCACGGCTCCCAACTTCGGAGTCGCCAAAAACAGGTAGACAAATTCGGGCCGGTTCGTTAGCATGACGCAAACCTTATCGCCTTTGTTGACTCCCAGCTCGAGCAACCCGCGGGCAACGCGATTGGTCAGCTCATGCAACTGGCCATAAGAGACCTCCAGGTCATGGAAATAGAGGAACGTCTTATCCGGCGTGGTTTGGGCGCGCAGTCGGAGTAGGTCAGGAATTGTCTCTTTCATCGCTCACCTCTGAACATGGCATCAGACGACCACGGCGCTCCCGTGATCAATGAGGTCACATAGACACCCAGGCCTATGCGTCTCGTCAGTTGACCAGCAGGCGGTTGTCCAACGTGACCGCGTGGTCGGCTGGTAACAAGCACACGCCACGGTTGATCCTGAACAATCAGCCAGGAAATCCGCGTCGGCCAGAATTGATCGAATCCTTGTTGACGTGTTCGTGTGCGTTGGCTCGGATGGCGTTGGCTCGGATAGGCCGGCGTGTCATGCAAAACTTTTGACCGCCTCGTCTTCATCTTTGAACTCTTCAAATACCGATAGCAATTTGGTGAGCGTCAGCACGTCGTGAACGCGCTGACTCAGATTGAGCAGCTTGAGGTGGCCGCCATGCGTGCGCGCGGTGGTGAAGCTGTACACCAGCGCCCCAATGCCGGAGCTATCAATGTAGTCTACCTGCTCCAGATTCAGCAAAATTTTCGTTCGTCCGGCGGCCAGCAAGCTTTTCACCTTCTCGCGTAAGGTGGCTTCCTCTTCTCCTAGCCGAATTGAACCACTCAAATCCAGAATCGTCACATCATCAATCGTACGTTCCATCATCGTCAACATCAGAATATCCTCCTCAATCAACAAGCTGCGCGTCGGTGCCTTTTCCCACGAGCCGGCCAATCAAGACGGACTCGGTGAGGCGCTGAGTTTGCCCGCTTAACTGGCTACTGCGCGTTGAACTGAAGGCGTCGTTGTCCATTCAGCTCGCGCAAGCTGCCGACGCAGAAAATCTCGGGCTGCTTGGTAGTCGCGTTGCACTTCTTCCAGAGACTGGCCCGTGACCAAACACACCTGTTCGAGCGTGAAATCTTCGATGGTGTGTAAAACAAAGACATCGCGCCAGCGTTTGGGCAGTGTGGCAATGACCTGCTCGATCTCCTGCTGAAATTGCCGTCGAGCCACAATCTCTTCCGGCGAGGGGACGTGAGGATCAGGCACGATGTCTTCCCAGTGCAACTTCTCATCGGGTTGATACCAAATGTACATCTCGTCTTCAACGGCTGACCCTTTCTGTTGCGGTGAAACGCGGGACAATCGTTGTTCGACAGGTTGTTCTTCCTGCGTTGCTGCTTCTCGCCGTTGCTGTTCCTGCTCAATGCGCTGTTTGAACACCTCATCGGCGAGTCTGGCCAGCCAATCTTCAACCGCCGACGTTGGCGGATTCGCCTGGTAATCGCCCATCGCGCGCATGACGGTTTCATCTATGATAGCTTCACTCGGCACGGCCTCGGCATCTAACTCGCCGGTTGCCTGGAAATGCTCCATCGCCCGACGGACATATCCAGTTAAGAAGGGTAGGTGCCGATCAATGAGCTGCTCGATGGGCAGCGGTTTTGTTTGGTCATCACATTGAGCACGGGCTTGATTAGCTCTCTCTGTCAATGATGGCGGCTGGTATCGCTTCAATAACTGGTCGAGCGCCTTAAAGCCAGTTCGCAGCAATGCTCTCACCTCACGTCCCTTCTCCGCCACTTCGATTGATGACTCCGGCCATGTTAGCTTCAGCGTCACTTCGTACAATCGCTTGCGTTTCGGTTTGGCCACACGGCCCTGCAACGATGCGCTATCAGGAGCCAATCGCCTCAATGAACGCTCCAGCTTGCTCACCTGTTGCTCAATGAACCGCTGAATGGGCAACGATGGCTCATACTGCTCGAAGCTCCACTGATGGTTCATAACCCCAACCTCCAACCAACTTGTTGATCTTCTCGCGCGTGATCTTATTACATCGTCGAGCGCGATAACATCCTATCCCGATCGCGCCTTACTGGCAAGTGAATTTGCAATTTTCTCGGCTGAGCGCCTGTGAGTTAAACCGCCGGCTGGCCACACTCTTTTGACCATTAACGGGGAGCAACCGGATGGCCGCTTCCGCGGCAACGCGGCTTGGCCACTGCTGCATCTTCGGGATAAGCGACGAGCAAGACGGACAACGACGGCGCTTACAGATTTCTTCTAAGAGTGCTACAATCTCGGCTCTCGTGAGGAATCGAATGAAACAGCCTGAGCATCGCATGCTAGTTTTGACGCTGATCCTGCTCATCCTTGCTAGCCTCGCCCCGCTTCGCCATCAAGCTCAACAAAAGGGTGACGCTGACGTGGTTGACGTGCTCCATTATCAGATTGACGCAGAAATCACCCCCGAAGAATCCCTCCTGACGGGCAAGGCGGTGGTGACGTTGAAGCTGTTGACGAACACTCGATCAGTGGTGCTGGAAATGAACGGCTCGTTGGTCATTTCAAAAATCGTCAACGAGCAAAACAAGCCGCTCGACTTTTTGCAGGACCGACTCGACAAGATGGACGTCCGCATTGATCTGGGCGAAACACTCAGCGCCGGCAAGGACATGAAGTTGACGTTTGAGTATAAAGGTGTGCTGAAGACGCCTGAAGGAGGCCCAGTAGCGGACCGGCGATTGGCGGCTGTTGGCACAGATGGTTCCTATTTATTTTATGCGGCTCGTTGGTTTCCATTTCACAAATACGCTGCTGATCTGGCTACTTATCAGATCAACTTGACTGTGCCGGAAGGACTCTCGGTGGCCGGTTATACGCAATCGCCGACGGCGCCCAAACCGGTCAAAAAAGGCAAATTGATGCACACGTTGACCAGCAACGAACCGGTGATGCCCGGTTCGCTGGCTGTGGCCAATTACATCACTCGCACGGTCTCCCCGGCAGGCGGCTTGACGCTGGAGTTCTTCGCCAAACCAGGCGACGAAAACCGCATTGACCGCTTCGCTCAAGCGATCGGTAAAATGCTGGAAGTGTATAGCGCGCGCTTCGGTCCCTACGCGTTTGGCTCGCGCATGCAGGTGGCCGAAATTGACGATGAATCACTTGACTACTATGTGGGGCCGGGCACGCTGTTTCTCTCTCAGCGCGTGTTCAGCGAGCAAATTCCTTTTGATCTGGGGCGGCTGGCGCGTGAAGTCGCCTATCAGTGGTGGGGGCAGGCCGTCGCCCTGAAGACATTTGACGACGCTTGGTTATCGCAAGGACTCGCCCAGTACAGCTCGCTACTGTTTCGCCAAGAAACGCTCAGCGCGATTGAAGCTGAACAAGCTGTCAGCGAAACGATGGAACGGGCGCTGACGTTCGAATCTGCTGCCTCGATTGCGCGCGCGCCATCCGAGCTGTATGACTTGGGACCCAACTACATCGGCGTCGTCTACTACAAGGGTGCATTCGTTTTCCACATGATGCGCCACCTGCTCGGCGACGACAAATTCTTCACGCTCTTGAAAAAGTATTACCAAACCTACCGCGGCAAAAACGCTTCGATTCGCGACTTTGAATCGCTGGCCACGCAGGTCGCCGGTCGCCCGATGCGCAGCTTTTTTGGTCAATGGGTTGATTCGACGGGGGTGCCGGAGTTTCGCCTTGAATATGTGATCTTGCGCACGCGCGCTGGCAATTTTAAGGTGCGTGGGACACTCAGACAAAACTTCGACCTGTTTGATCAGCCGGTTGACTTGCTGCTGCGCGCCGAAAGTGGAAACAAAAGGCAGACCATCGCACTGAAGGGCACGGAAGCGACGTTCGAGATGACGTCTGAGTCGCCGCCGGTGGAAGTCGTGGTTGATCCAGATAACAAAATCCTACGCATCTCTGAGACTATCCGCCTGAACGTCATAGTCCGGCGCGGCATTGAGCATTTTCGCAATCGCCAGTACCCCGAAGCCGAGCAAGAATTCCGTGCGGCGATTGAACTGGACCCGCAAAGCTCATGGGCGCACTATAACCTCGGCCTGCTCTACTTTGAACAGCGGAACTGCCTGAAAGCGCTCGATTCGTTCAACGACGCGATCAACAATAACCGGAAACCTTCGTGGGTGGTCGTCTGGAGCCATATTTATCGAGGCAACTGTTACGACGCCAATGAAGAACGTGAACGCGCCGTAGCCGAATATCAGAAGGCACTTGACACCGGTGACAATTATAACGACGCGCAACAAGTCGCTCAGCAATACATGAGCAAACCGTTCAAGTATCAGTAACCGAGGTCGAGCCCGATGCGTCCAAGCAATCACCGTTCAAGCAAACGCCGGGCGTTGACAGATCAGGATCGCCAGCCGGACCCGGTCGAGCTGGAAATCTTCAAAGCGCTTTACACCTCGGTGGCTGAAGAGATGGGCGTTGTGCTACGGCGAACGGCCTTCTCGCCCAACATCAAAGAGCGACGCGATTATTCCTGCGCGGTATTTGATCGGCATGGCCGCCTGATTGCGCAGGGAGACCACATGCCGGTTCATCTGGGTTCCATGCCGCTGTCGGTGAAAGCGGCGCTGGAGGCCGTCGCACTGCAGCCGGGTGACATTGTCATTCTCAACGATCCGTATGCGGGCGGTACGCACCTGCCTGATGTGACCATGGTCAGCGCGGTGTTTGGGCGAGAGCGCCGCGCCACACTGCGACCAAGCGCCACGCAAAATAGGCAGCGGCTTTCTTCATCGCTACGGACTGCGGCTTCTCTGCCCGCCGGGTCCTCTGCGCCTGTGTTGTTTTATGTGGCCAATCGCGCTCACCACAGCGACATCGGTGGCGCCACGCCCGGCTCGATGGGCGCCAGCAGCGAAATCTTTCAAGAAGGAATCCGCATCCCGCCGGTGCACATTGCCCGCGGTGGCCAGCTTGAACATGATGTCTTGAATCTGATCTTACAAAACGTTCGGCTGCCCGATGAGCGTGAAGGAGACCTGACCGCCCAAATCGGCGCTATGCGCGTCGGCCAGGCTCGATTGTTGGAAATTGTCGAGCGGTATGGTTTCGATACGGCCGACTTTTACGCTGATCAACTCATTGCTTACACAGCCCGACTGATGCGCCATACGATTGCCAATATCCCAGACGGTGATTACTCAGCTCAGGATGTCCTCGACGATGACGGTTTGACCACTCAACCGATTCCCATTCGGGTCACGATTTCCATTCGCGGCGATCATGCCACTGTTGATTTCACCGGCAGCGCGCCACAAGTGCGGGGTGCAGTCAACGCCGTCGAAGCGATTACGGTTTCGGTTGTCTATTATGTATTCCGTTGCTTGATTGACACGGATGTGCCGGCCAGCGCCGGGATTCTTGAGCCGATTCAGATCATCGCTCCAGCGGGCACCATCGTGAATGCGCGCCCGCCGGCGCCGGTGGCTGGCGGCAACGTGGAGACCTCACAACGCATCGCTGACGTGCTCTTCAAAGCTCTGTCGCAAGCCATGCCGAATAAAATCCCGGCAGCCAGTCAAGGCACGATGAATAACCTCTCAGTGGGCGGCGTTGATCACCGAACCGGCAAGCTGTTTGCCTACTACGAAACGATTGCCGGCGGCATGGGCGCGCGGCCAGGCCGCGACGGCTTGCATGCCATTCACACGCACATGACCAACTCGCTGAACACGCCGACGGAAGCGCTGGAGTACGCCTATCCGTTTCGCGTTCGCCGGTATGCGATCCGGCGTCACTCTGGAGGGCGCGGCCGCTGGCGCGGTGGCGATGGGATTGTGCGGGAGATCGAATACCTCACCGACGCGCGTGTGTCGCTGCTGTCGGACCGGCGCGTCTCCGCGCCTTATGGCTTGCACGGCGGCGGCGACGGCAAGCCGGGCCGCGCCATTCACTACCACCACCGGCGAGCCCGCCGACTCACCGGCAAATTCACCATAGATGTGCAGGCCGGCGACCGCATTCGGATTGAGACGCCGGGCGGCGGCGGCTTTGGCCCCGCTTGATGCAATCCGGCCAATTCGATATGATAGGCGTCGCTATGAAGCATACCAACCGAGCCCTTTTGCTTTGCTTGATGTTGCTCGTCAGCCCATCGGGCGTAGCGCCAGCGAACCAGAAAGACAAGAAACTCACCGAGCTGAAAATCCAAGCCGCGGCTGCCTACGGTGGATTGGGCACGTTACTGGTGCTGCGTCAATCAGGGTTCATGCGTGGCACGGTCAAGCTCTACACCGGAACGGATACACCTCAAGAAGGCGAAATCACGATTCGCTTCACGCGAAAACTGAAAGTGGCTGAAGACCTCACACGGATTGATTTGAAGCTGCCGTCAGCGCCGAAATTGACTATCGCGTGGGATGGAACTCGCGTCTGGGGCACAGAAGATGACCGGCCGATTGTGCTTTACTTGCGTAGTGAAGCCGCTATGAAGGCGCAGTTGATCCATAACTACGAGGCCTTTCTGCGCGCTGAAGAGCTGGGCACGCCGGTCAAATACATTGGCGAAGAAAAGCGCAGTGGCATCCCGTTGCATGTGCTGGAGCTGCGTCATGCCGACGGCTCGACCACCCGCTACTACGTCAGCGCCAAAACTTGGCGCATCCTCCATCTGGAATACGAGTTCTCCGTCCCATCGCAAGCCAAACCCATTCGCGTCCGTGAATCATTCTATGATTTTCGCGTGGTGCAAAACACGCTGGCCCCGTTTCAGGTGAAACGCTACGAAGACGATCAGTTGGTGCAGGAGTATAACTTCACGGAAGTGACGTTTGGGGTTCAGATTGATAAATCGCTGTTTGAACAGGGCGGGGGCAGCACCACGAAAGGCTCCTGATGATCGCTACACTCTCAACGAGGTGCGTGGCGTTGCTTCTGCGCCGCGCGTGTGATTGTTACACGTCAATGTAGCGTGAGGACAACCGAAGAGCGCGCCGGCCCAATACCATTCGCACACACAAAATCGTAGACTGCCGCTTGGGACGTTCTGCTGCTGCTCTCCATGTCGTTTCATCAAACATGGCCTTCATCTGGACTATTGGTAAAACGCTCAGGCTGATCTTCAATGGAATTTTGCTTGCCCGCCTCTGCTTGAAGACGCCGGGATTCTTCCAAGATGGCGCTAAATAGGCGTCGGACAGTTTGCTCGTCGAGCCGGCCGCGGCTCCGCTCAACTGCTCGTTCAATGACTTGTTGCTCACGCTCGGGAGCCGCAATGTCCAGCTTCATTTGATGCTTGAGCTTGCCGATTTCAATCGAGCAGGCCGCTCGACGCGTCAGCAACTCAATCAGTTGTTCGTCAATCTCGTCAATTTGGCGTCGCCAATCTTCAATCGTCACGTCACTCACTGCTCTCACATATAGAAGAGACTCAATCGGGGCAGGCGATATTGCTCGCGCAATCGCTTGGCCACGTAATGATCCATCGTTTGGCGATAGATGTGCGGCTCCATGCGCTTTTTATACTCGCGCAGTTGTCGCTTCGCTTCTTTGCGCACGGCTTCCAATTCGTCCGGAGGGATGCACTGCAATAATGTTTCGTACAACATGGTCTCAAGACGACTCAACTCTTGTTCTATGGCTTCCAGATCAAGCGTCTGCGCAGACTTCATATCCTGTACCATGTCATCCAACCGTGTGTCTGCGCGCTGGACAGTCTGCTGGATAAGCTCCGTCGCGGAAGGTGAGTCAAATGAAGCGGCAAACTCTTGCAGCAACGGCCTTCGTCCCGCTACATACGCAAGAATTGTTTCTTTGGAAAACGGCGGCGGCGCTTGTGCAGGCTCTGGGCCGGAAGCTGACTCGGACGCTGCCCCCACGCGCGCGTGTTTGTACTCCTCAAAGCAGGAGAGAACCTCTTGCTGGCAATAGAGAATTGAATTGATCAACCTGCCAGAAGCCGCGCGGTGATTGGCTTCGTAAGCGTCAAATACGCGGTCAATCCCTCGCAAGACGATGTGCAACGGGATACCCATATCTTTCCAGCTTTCGATAATGGCCCAATCAAGTGAAGAAACCAGCAGGTGCTTCCCTCGTCGGCGGACAAAATGCTCCTCCACCTCGGTGAAATAGTTGAAGTAATTGACGACCAGCGTATCGCGTGGCGGTGTCTCTTCAATGGCGTCAAACGGGGCTACGTTCGCTTGATTGGCGCTGTCGGACATGGCGCTCATAGATTAGCCGCAATCCTTCCAGTGTCAAGTTGTCGTCAATGGTTTGAATATACTTGCAGGCGCGACCAATCAGGTGAGCCAATCCACCTGTGGCGATCACATGGGCGGGTCCTCCGAGCTCTTCTTGTAATCGCTCCAAAATTCCATCAACCAGCCCGATGTAACCGTAGTACAGACCCGATTGAATGCTGCTAATGGTGGAGGTGCCGATCACCGAATGAGGACGTCGAAGGTCTACACGCGGCAGCTTGGCAGCACGCAGAAACAAGGCTTCGGCTGAAATCGTGATGCCGGGCGTGATGACGCCGCCCAGGTACTCGCCTGCTTGCGAGATCACGTCGAACGTCGTCGCCGTTCCAAAATCAACCACGATACAGGGACTGCCATAGCGCGCCAGCGCAGCCACGGCATCAGCAATCCGGTCAGCGCCAACTTCCATCGGATTGTCGTAGCGCACAGGCATGCCCGTGGGCACAGACGCATCAACAAACAACGGATCGAGCTTGAAATAGGTAGCAGCCATCTTGCGCAGGGGGAAATCCAGCGGCGGTACGACCGACCCGATGACGATGCCGTCAATCTGCTGAAACTCTAGCCCGGCCAGCGTGAAGAGATTGCGACAAAGAATCCCCAACTCGTCAACTGTGCGTTCCCGATTAGTCGTCAACCGCCAACTGGTCACCAGTTCAGCCTCACGGTAGACTCCCAGCGCCATATTCGTATTGCCCACGTCAATGACTAACAACATAGCTGTTCGCCTCCTCTGGCAAAATAAACCCACCAAACATGCCAACCACGCGAAAGAATTTCTTCTTCATCCTTCGTGGCGTGCTGTTGCTCATGAACAATTTCTCTGGACAATTACACCACCAAACAAGGTGCGCCCGCCCGCAGACACGCCGGGCACTCATCCTGTGATTGGGTCGGTATCGGCGCTGGGTGCCTGTATTCATAGCGGGCGCTGCCCGCATCCCTTCCCCGCGCCGTGATTGAGTCGGTATCGGTGCTGTGTGCATGTATCCGCTCATTGGCCAGTGGACCTTCAGCACCACTTCAGGATGTCCTCACTTCGGGATGTCCTCCGGTGAGCTTTGCATTGTACTGAAAGTCGGCGCTCATCCGACAGTCCTTCAGCGACTCGATGATTTTCTTGGTAGCCCTGACGCAGGGGTCCTGCTGGGAAGTTTTGCGGCAGGTCAATTGACACGGCTGACCGACCCCTGCTAGATTTCATTCTCACTAATGAGTCAGATTTGTCAACAACGGCCATCGCCAAGACCGAACGTTATGACCACCTACTATTGGTGTCGTTATTGGTGTTGCGGGTATGACATGAGCTGTCGTTGCCCCAACACTCGTGCGCTGATAGTGGGCAAGGAAGCTGCTGATGAAACCTAGTTAGCGATACACACACGAACGACGTTGAACCCACTATCAGGCGCGCTGGTAGTGGGTTTTTATTTTGGTAAACACGATGATCGCTGAATTGACCGTCAGACAAACCATCGGGCTGTTAGATACAATCGGCAACACGCCATTGCTGAAGTTGTCGAACTTAGCTCCAGCGCGACATGGGGTTGAAATCTATGTCAAAGCAGAATGGTTCAATCCTGGCGGCTCGGTCAAAGATCGCGCGGCGCTCAACATGATTGTAGAAGGCGAACGCTCAGGCCGGCTGACGCCGGATAAAACGATCCTCGATGCGACATCCGGCAACACGGGCATCGCCTACGCCATGATCGGCGCCGCCAAAGGGTATCGCGTCAAACTCTGCATGCCGGAGAATGCCAGTCGTGAACGCCGCCGGACGCTTCAAGCCTATGGCGCCGAGCTGGTCTTGACCGATCCACTGGAAGGCTCTGATGGGGCGATCCGTGAAGCCAGGCGACTCTATGCGGAGAATCCCGAACAGTACTTCTATCCCGATCAGTACAACAACCCGGCTAACTGGCAAGCTCACTACCACACTACGGCGGTGGAAATTTACCGGCAGACCGGCGGGCGGATCACTCATTTTGTAGCTGGGTTGGGCACGAGTGGGACATTCGTCGGCACTGGTCGGCGACTCAAAGAATTGAGTCCCGGCATTCAGCTAATCTCAATTCAGCCTGACTCTTCGTTTCACGGGTTGGAAGGGCTCAAGCACATGGAGTCGGCCATTGTACCGGGCATCTATGATCCCACACTGGCCGACGTGGATATGCGAGTGAGCACGGAAGAATCGCTTGACATGGTCAGACGGCTGGCTCGCGAGGAGGGCTTGCTGGTCGGGTTATCATCCGGCGCAGCAGCCGTTGGCGCTATGCGAGTTGCTCAACAACTCGACCGTGGTCTCATTGTCGTCATCTTCCCAGACGGCGGTGATCGCTACTTGAGCGAACGCTTTTGGGATGAGTGAAGGCCTGTGAAAGCGGCCGGCAGATAGCGATGATCGTCATTGGTCGGATCAACACCATTGCTAAGGCAACATAAATGATCGGAGTGACACGATGCGCATCAAGCTGACGGATAAACACCGAACGGCCATCGCGCTACAAGCCGAGCGCACATATCCGCATGAGTGCTGCGGCCTGTTGCTAGGACGCGAGCTTCATGGCGCGAAAGTCGTGGAAGACCTCTGGCCATGCGACAATGCGTGGGTTGAATCGCCGCAGAATCGCTCGCTGATTCCCTCTGAGCAAGTGCTCCAGTGTGATCGTGAAGCCCGCGCGCGCGGACTGGAGATCATCGGGTTTTATCATTCTCATCCGAACGTGCCGGCGCGCCCTTCGGAGTTTGACCGCGAGCATGCGCTGCCTTGGTGGTCTTACATCATCATCTCAGTTCAAAACGGCAAGGTTGCCGAGCTCCGTTCATGGAGGCTGCGGGATGATCGCTCGCAATTCGATCAAGAAGAAATTTTCACATAAGGAGGCAAAACGATGTCAGTAAAAATCCTAATTCCCACACCGCTTCGCCCTTATACGGGCAACCAGCCAGATGTCTCTGTTGATGGGAACACGGTTGATGAAGCACTGGCACAACTCACATCACAGTTTCCTGAACTGAAGAAACATCTGTACAACGAATCGGGCCAGTTGCGCAGTTTTGTCAATCTCTATGTTGACGAAGAAGACATCCGCTATCTGGAAGGAGGCCACACGGCCATTCGTGACGGTCAGACCATCAGTATCGTTCCATCCGTTGCCGGAGGCAGCACAGCCGTGGCCGTGCCATCGCACGAAGTGGAATTGACTCACGAAGAAATCAAGCGCTATAGCCGGCATCTGATTATGCCGGAGGTTTCGCTAGAAGGACAAAAGAAGCTAAAGGCCGCCCGTGTGTTGCTAATCGGCGCAGGCGGGCTTGGCTCACCACTGGGGCTTTACCTGGCAGCAGCCGGCGTCGGCCACCTGGGATTGGTAGATTTTGATGTGGTTGACGAAAGCAATCTACAACGCCAGATCATTCATACGACGCCGGACGTTGGCCGCCCCAAACTGGATTCAGCTCGAGAGCGGCTCCGCGCCATCAACCCATACGTGCAGATTGAAACCTATCCCACTCGACTCACATCGGAGAACGCGCTCGACCTGTTTGCCCAATACGACATTATTGCAGACGGCACAGACAACTTTCCCACGCGCTACCTGGTGAACGATGCCTGTGTGTTGCTCGGCAAACCGAACGTGTACGGTAGTATTTTCCGGTTTGAAGGCCAAGCCTCTGTCTTTTACGCTACAGAAGGGCCGTGCTATCGCTGCCTCTATCCTGAACCGCCCCCGCCTGGCCTAGTGCCAAGCTGTGCCGAAGGCGGCGTGCTCGGCATTTTACCCGGCCTGGTCGGCCTGATTCAGGCCACAGAAACGATCAAGCTCATTCTTGGCAAAGGCGAGCCCTTGATTGGCCGACTGCTGTTAGTGGACGCCCTGGGCATGAAATTCCGTGAATTGAAGTTGCACAAGAATCCTGATTGCCCGGTCTGCGGCCTGCATCCAACAATCACCACACTGATTGATTACGAGCAGTTCTGCGGTATGCAACCTGAAGCTGAGGCCGTCGAAGATGAGGCATGGGAAATCACACCAGTCGAGCTGAAACGCCGATTGGATCGTGGCGAACCTCTGTTCATCCTCGACGTGCGCGAGCCACAAGAGTGGGAGATCGCCCGCATACCCGGCGCGACGCTGATTCCACTGGGACAATTGCCATCCCGCCTTCATGAGCTAAACAGCGCCGACGAGATCGTCTTGCACTGCAAGAGCGGTGTGCGCAGCGCCAAGGCCTATCGCCTGCTGTACGACGCTGGCTTCCGCAAAATCAAAAATCTCAAAGGTGGCATTCTGGCTTGGTCTGACCAAGTTGATCCAAGCGTACCAAAGTACTGACCGGCCCAGGCAGCCGGCATGCACGTCTCTCTTGGGGCCAGGGGCCAAGCAGGCGTGTTGTTCACTGTGCCAAAGTGGTGACCGGCTGACTGGCTGACCAGCCCAGGCAGGCAGGACGAGGCCAAAGCCTTTTGCCTGCGTCCGCCCTCGAACAGCGTCGGGTAGTATCCCCTGGTTAAGGGGCAAGAGGAGGCCAGAGTCTTTTGCCTGCATTCGCCTGCCTGCATCGCCTGTGATACAATCAGCCGCCACATGCCGGAACAGAGGCGCACAGCTACATGGTTGCTGTCCGGGCCTGACCAGAAGGGGCTGGTAGCCAAAATCGCCGGTTTTCTCTATCAGCACGGTGCCAACATCCTGCATGCCGATCAACACCAGGATTCATCTGTTGGCATGTTCTTTCAACGCATTCAGTTTGAACTGGACGGCATGGACTTGACTTTCGAGCAGGTGAAGCAGGCCGCCGACCCACTCGTTCAGGAGCTTGGCATGCGCTCCCAACTCCTCTCTAGCGAACAACGCAAACGCGTGGCCATTCTTGTCTCCAGACCCGGTCACTGCTTGCTGGACCTGCTGCTACGGGCACGCGCCGGCGAATTGCGCGGCGACTTCGTGCTAGTCATCAGTAATCACGACGACCATCGGGAGATGGTTACCGCCCTCGGATTGCCGTATTACACGTTCCCAATAACCAAAGAAACCAAACCTGAACAAGAACACGCGATCATCGAGCTGCTGCGTCGTGAATCCATTGATCTGGTCATCCTTGCTCGCTATATGCAGATTCTCGGCAAAGAGTTCGTCTCTGCTTTTCCGTATCGAATCATCAATATCCACCATAGTTTTTTGCCTGCGTTTGTCGGCGCGAAACCCTACCACCAAGCCTATGAGCGTGGCGTTAAACTGATTGGGGCGACCAGTCATTACGTCACCGAAGAGCTAGATGCCGGCCCGATCATTGAACAAGAGACTGTGCGTGTATCCCATCGCGATTCGATTGAAGACTTGCTGCGCAAGGGCCGCGATTTGGAAAAACTGGTCTTAGCGCGCGCTGTACGCTATCACCTGGAAGATCGTGTGCTGGTTTATGCCAACAAAACAGTGGTGTTTGATTAGAGGAGTAAACTCCCGGTCGAATGACTCAATGAAATTCCGATCTCAAGGTAAGCTCACGCTCGATTGACTCAACAAAATTCCGGTCTCAAACTAAACTCACACCGACTGAGTAAACCCAATGCCTGCCTCAGGTCCGAACAAAGACGTCGCACTGCTCACCTAAATCTCGCGCCGCTGGCGTAATGATGGTTTTGCTGTTGACGTAGATTTTCTGGTGATTGGCAATGGCCCGTTTGACATCGTCTTCGCAGACGAAATCAACCGCTTTGGGCAGCGGGTTTTCAGTCCGTGTTGCTGGTTGCGCCGCCGGTGGGGCCGGCGGCACAGGAGGGTTTCCGGCTGGCGGCTCCTCGGCGCGACCCAACCGCGATGTCAGAACTTGTTCGACCAATGCCTCGATGGTTGAACGGTCAATGCGCCATCCTGACCGCTCTGGCGTCGAAGTCACAACAGCCGATCGAACTGGCACTGCCGCTGTCGGACGTGTTGCCGGCTGCGTCTCGAATGCAACCCGCTTGATGTCGAGCAAGTGGCGTGGTGAGATGTTATCCGAAGTGATGTTACCGCCCCAGGAACCACAACCGAGCGTCATGCTCGGCGATAAATCAGTGGTCAAGCCGATCGAGCCATGCGGCGCCGGTGTATTAACCACAATGCGGGAGGCCGGCTGGCGCAACGAGAACGCCTTGATGACGCTCCGATCGCGCGAATGCACGGCCAGCGTATGCCCGGTTCCACCAAAACGTAATATACGCTCACACAGCTCGGCTCCCGCTTTCCAATCCGGCACGGTGTAAAACGCCAGAATCGGCGAGAGCTTCTCCAATGAGAGCGGATATTCCTTGCCAACGCCATCGAGCTCGGCCACCAACACCCGCGTCTGCGGTGGAACTGAAAAACCGGCCATTTCAGCAATCTTTGTTGGGTATTGCCCAACGACCTTGGGATTGACCGTCAGCGAAGGCTGAATCACAACGGGGCCAAGCGCGTTGATCTCGTCTCGGCTGAGGAAGTATGCTCCCTGCGCCTTAAGGATTTCGCGCACTTGATCGGCAATCGGCGCATCAGCAACAATGGCCTGTTCCGATGAGCAAATGGTCCCATTGTCGAAGCACTTGCCGGTGAGTATATCGGTCACCGCTTTTTCCAGATCAGCGGAACGCTCGATAAAGGCTGGTACATTACCGGGTCCAACACCAAACGCTGGCTTGCCGCTACTGTAGGCGGAACGCACCAATCCCAAACCACCGGTGGCCAGAATTACAGCCGTGCGCCGATGCTTCATCAACTCCTGCGTGCCTTCGATGGTCGGATCGGTCATCCAGCTTATGGCATCAGGAGGCAGTCCTTCACGCACGGCGGCATCGCGCATAATACGGGCTGTTTCAGCAATGCAGCGGGCAGCATTCGGATGTGGGCTAACAACGATACAGTTGCGCGCCTTGAGCGAGATCAAAATCTTATAGATCGTTGTCGAGGTTGGGTTAGTCGTCGGAATGATGGCAGCGACAACGCCGCGTGGGTCAGCCATCTCAATGATGGTCTCTGTCTCAGCGATGATGCCCACCGTTTTCATCGTCTTGAAGGCCTCGTACACGTTGACGGCAGCGAAGCGATTCTTTTCAGCTTTATCAGCGGCAATACCATAACCGGTCTCTGCCACAGCCAGCTCGCCCAAGCGGTAAATCTCTGGACGCACAGCTTCAGACATTGCAGCACAGACGCGATCAATTTGCTCCTGAGAGAACTCAAGAAGGGCTCGCTGCGCCTCAGCCGCTCGGTTGACCAGGTCACGCGCCTGCTGGATGGACATCAAATCTTTATCGGTGAGCACAACTGTTCTCCCTTAGCGCCTTGCTCGGTGTCAGGCCGGCGGTGAGCCTTGCACGCAGTCTCGCACCGCAAGGCCAGACACGTTGACGTTACTTCTTGTCACTCTCGCTGAGGTTGCCTTGAGGAATGATGCGTTCGACCTCGGCATGGGGTCGAGGGATCACATGAACACTAATCAGCTCACCAACGCGCCGCGCGGCAGCCGCGCCCGCATCAGTCGCCGCTTTGACCGCACCCACATCACCACGAACAAAGACGGTCACGTACCCTGCGCCGATATACTCTTTCCCGACTAATCGAACATGCGCGGCCTTCACCATCGCATCGGCCGCTTCAACGGCTCCGACGAAACCTTTCGTCTCCACCATGCCCAACGCTTCCAATGTCATAACTTGTTGAATCCTCCGTGTCGTTCTAGTTGCAGTGGCTAATGCTAACACAAAACCCACATCGGCAGAAGCTGCGAACCGCACAAAAAGCTGCTTCATTTGTGAGGCCTATCATCTCTGCTCGGTGGTCATTTCACAATCTACGGTTGCGCCCCCATACCCCGCCCTGCTGACCGTGTGTAGCAGAGGTGGATGCTCTCATCTCAGGTTGGGATCACTCTTCTTCCAATTGCGTGACGCGCTGCTTTAATTGCTCAAGCTCCGCCTGTAACCGAGGAATCCGCACAAGCGAAGCATACTGCGCTTTGAATTCGCTCATCGGTCGAGCTGGCGTGCCCCAGACAAATTGGCCTGGATGAATGCGCTTGCCTGTGGGAATGCCGGCCTGCGCTCCTACAATAGCGCCTTCACCAATCAGAACATGATCAGCAATGCCGACCTGGCCACCAATAACGGCTCGATCCTCAATCCGTGAACTTCCTGCTGCGCCAACCTGAGCTGCTAACACGCAATGCTGGCCGATATAGACGTTATGGGCGATTTGCGTCAGATTATCAATCTTCGTGCCACGCCTGATAATGGTTGCATCAAGCGCGCCCCGGTCAATACAGACGTTCGCCCCGATCTCAACATCGTCTTCGATCAGGAGTCGCCCAATCTGAGGAAACTTGTGATAGACGCCATCCACATTGACATACCCGAACCCGTCGCTGCCCAGAACGCTCCCAGCATGCACGATGACGCGCGCGCCAAGAGTGACGTTGGGATAAAGCGTCACATGAGGATGAAGCACACACTCCTGGCCAATGAGGCAATCGGCACCAATGTAAACACCGGCGCCGATGATGCTGTTGGCGCCTATGCGTACACCGGCTTCGAGCACAGCATACGGGCCGATGCTCACTCCTTCACTTAAATGAACGGACGGACCGATGATGGCTGACGGATGTATGCCCGGCACTGGACGGCGCGGCAGATGAAAGACGTTAGCAATGCGGGCAAAGGCTAACTTTGGATGAGCCACTTGGATATAAGTTTTGTGGTGGAGGTGAACGGATTCGGGAACCAACAAGCAGCCGGCTGAGGATTGCTCAGCGGCCTCGACCTGGCGTTCCGATTCGATGAACGCAATATCGTGGTGTCCAGCCTGAGCCAAACTGGCCACGCCCGTAATGAATTTTGTTCCATCACCAACGACTCGACCAGCAACTAGAGCGGCAAGGTCAGAAACGGTGTGTCGCATCATTGAATTCTTCCTTTACTGAGTTGGTTAATCAGAAAATCTACAAAAGTTTGAGAGCATCTTGCAATCTTTAGTTTTTATGTTATTATACTGGCTTTTGTTCAAGAGCAGATTTGTCTTTGCAGGATGCACGACGGTTATAATATGATGTTCGTTTGGTACCAGGAGTAGGTTGAGCCGGTGTAGCTCAGTTGGTAGAGCAACTGACTTGTAATCAGTAGGTCGGGGGTTCGACTCCCTTCACCGGCTCCATCGTCTGGCAAAGACAGGTGATGTTTGACAGCACGTGCAGGGGTGGCAGAGCGGTCAAATGCATCGGGCTGTAAACCCGACGGGTTTTCACCCTACGGAGGTTCAAATCCTTCCCCCTGCACCAGCTTTGAGCGATGAATCGGCAATGATGCATTGTGAGCGCCGGGTAGGGGCATGGACGTTTTTTCTCGTGCTGTCTCATGCTGCGCTCGCCAGCGGTTGTCAGCGGGAGTAGCTCAGCGGTAGAGCTCCGGCCTTCCAAGCCGGCTGTCGCGGGTTCAAATCCCGTCTCCCGCTCCAAAGTTGGGTGACACCAGGGCGTGTCATCATACGGTTGAGCCGACATAGCTCAGACGGTAGAGCACCACCTTGGTAAGGTGGGGGTCATGGGTTCAAGTCCCATTGTCGGCTCCAGGCAGTTTTTCAACGAGGCTTTTTACCAGGTGAGGAAACAAAGCGTATGGCCAAAGAGAAGTTTGAGCGAGACAAGCCGCATGTGAACGTAGGGACGATTGGGCATATAGATCATGGGAAGACGACGTTGACGGCGGCGATCACGAAGGTATTAGGGAAGAAGAATCCGAAGGTGGTGTTTCGGAG
>JANWZE010000149.1 GCA_025054955.1 Blastocatellia bacterium
AAATTGCCCATCGGATGCGCTATCACAGCCGTCGCCGATAAGCCGAGGATGGCCATGATCCAGAGTGTCACTCTTGCTCTCATCGTGATAATGCTCATGCTGCGCCTGTGCGCGTGGCCAGCGCTTCCCAACGAAGCATACAGACAGACGCCACGCGCTCAGTTGCGCAGCCCAACGCGCTCGTCAACGTTGCACACGTCCGCCAACGCGCCATTCGGAGACTAAGGCTGTTAGGATTTTCCTTTGCCCGCTCAGCATCTGCCCAGTCGCCGTTGTGTCAATTCTATTTCTTCTCAACAATGTCGCGGCGCGTGGATTCGACAATGGCGAGCAACTCGTTCTTTTCTTTGGCCGGAACCTTGAACTTGTCAAGACTCGCAGCTAAATCAGCGGCGATCGCGTCGAACTCAGCATTGGTGATCTTCATGCCTTTGTGCGCTTGCTTCATGTTGCGGCCAGTGTATCGCTCCGGACCGCCGGTGGCCTGACAAATAAAATCAACCAACTGCATTTTCAGCCTGTTCATGTCAACGTTAGCAAACTTGCCATCTCGCATGAAATTCACTTGCATATTACTGCCGGCGCGTGCAACGAAATCATCAACCACAGCCGTAATCGCAGGTTTGCCGCCGAGCCGCTCGTACAGCGATTTCTCTTTCATCTTGGCGCCCATCTGCGCGAAGACACTGACACAGACGCCGAGGCTCAATAGTGTGGCGAAAAGTACGTGTGATTTTTTCATGGTCAATCCTCCTTCATGTTAGTTGGTCTTCGCTGTTATTCAGCTTGGAGTCAACAATACGACAGGGGCGAACGATTCAGATTGGTGGGCAAAGAAAAAGGGCGATAGAGTTTTCAAATGAGCCAATCAGCGACCGAGGTCATCCGATGTCGTAACGGCAAAGCGTGTCAATCGCCGAGCGCGTTGAGCATGGCGCGGGCCTGCGCGGCATGACGCGGATGAAAAGAGGGATTGATCTGTAACGCCTGACGCAGGGCTTCTCTGGCTTGTTTGGCGTGTCCCAGCTTGGCATGAATCATGCCGGCGTGATAATAGAAGAGCGCCTCTTTCATGCCGAGTCGCAAGGCTTGTCGGGAGGCTGCCAGCGCCTCCCGGTAGCGGCCTTTCTTGTAGAGAACCCAGGCCAGCGTATCCATCACGCGAACGTTCTTCGACTGCTGCGCAGCATGCTCAGCAATGCGTAGCGCTTCATCCAGGTTGCGATCATGATCCGCATAAAACAGCGCCATGTAGGGTTCAGGCTCGATATTATTAGCGCGATTGATCTGCTCAATCACGTCGAGTAAGCGGAATGCTTCGCTGGCCTCGCCATTGCGGCCTAGATGTGTCAGCAGATCACCAAGCCCGACAGCCGCTTCATGAGTCGGCACGCGCGCCAAACTCGTTCGGTAGAGTTCAACTGCTTCCCCATATCGCTGCTCGGCGACGCGCACGCGCGCCAGGCCGGTCAGCGCATAGTGATACTCCGGGAAAATTTTCAGCGCGGTTTCATAGTGCGCTCCAGCTTCATGTATCCGTCCGATGTTGAAGAAGAGATTTCCCAGTTGTGACCGACACCAAACTTGTTGCTCGCTGTCGCGCGAGCCGGCGGCATTGAGCGCCATATTCATCGCTTCAATAGCGCCTTCCGGGTCGCCGTACAGCTCGCGAATGTAGGCAGCGCGCGAATACGAAGCCGTGTCGGGGCGCAGGTCAATCATTTTTTGGAAGGCCTCGGCCGCGGCTGGGTACTCGCCCAATTCGACGAGCGCATCGCCAAGCGTGCCGTAATTCCACGGGTCGCGCGGATCGCGCGCGAGCGCCCGCCGAGCTGCTTCACGCGCTTGGACGAAGCGGTGCTGGCCGCCATAAATCCACGCGACAAGGCGCAACGCGCCATAATTGTCTGGATCGAGTTGAAACGCCTTCTGACAGGCTGCTTCAGCGCGAGCGTAGTAACTGCCATCGCCTGATTCACGGGCTTTGTTCATGAAGCCGGTCGCCAGCTCGACATAAAAATTTGCTTCGCCGGGCAGCGTGCGGAGTTTCGCCTCGGCTTGGCTGATCTGCTCGTCAGCCCAGGATCGGCGCGCGGGGCGGACCGAGACGCTCTCCACAGTTGATCTGCTTCGTTGTTGCCACAGTATTGAACTGATCGTAACACCGACGAGCGAAATCAGCACGCTCGCTGCGACGGCTCGCCATCCACGTCCACTCATTGCGCTCTCCCAACAGGTTGAGTGCCGGTCGTCAAGAAAATTCATTCATCCCGGCGACCGGCAACCAGCATCACCAGCTCATCAACAATTCAGTTGATCGGCCCGCCGCCTTCCTCTCCTGGGTCAACGTGGCGGCTATTGCGCCCATCCCACGCATACGCGACATAGGGGAATGTTTCCAAGTAGGGCGCGTCGTTGGTATTGACGCCATCGCCGATACTATTGTGCGGGAAGCCGGCAAACCGTCCGCCAGCCAACACGCCCACGACGGCGCGAGCGGCAATGTCGGTAACATCGTCACTGACACGACGGCCGTTGGGGAAGCCGGCTGCATCGCCGGCAAGGAGACCCATCCGTCTGCGCTGCGCTGCGGGCGTCGGCGGCACGCCTGTGTTCAATCGCAACAAGTCGGCCACTGGACCAGCCGGCGTGCCCGGCGCAGCAATGGGCGGCGCGTACGTCACCAGCGGCAGCAGGTCTGTGCGCGGCGCATCTGGCACGGGCAACGCCTCACGATAAATCGCGTTGAGCACACGAGCCAAAACCGGATCGAGCGCATAGGCAGCGAATTGCGCGTCATCTTTCGGCTGACTCATACTGAATTTGTCTTTGTCGCCTGTGCCGATGATGAGCTCGTTGAATAACGGATTGCCCATGCGCTGGATTTGCACGAACTCAGGTGATAGCTGCGCTGCGCCTCCCGGCCTGCTCGGCAAAATCTTGATGCGTGGACGCGAGGTCGTGCCCCATGTGCCGATTGTCGCCGCAGGGCTGCTGGCCGGCTCTTTTCGGCCCGTGCGCGTCAACATGGCGATCGGCACTTCAATGGCAATCGCGTTGACGTTATACCCGGACACATCATCGGCAGCAAAGTTCTGCCGATCATTGGCGTCTTGCGCCGGCGTCAGCACACCCGGCACGGGAAAGCCCATGCTGCGGAAATTGAGCGAATCAAACGCTGCGCCCAGATCAATCCAGAAAGGATCATCAACCGTGCCGGCAAACACCTTGATTCCATTTCCAAGATCATAGATGCCCTGCTGAAAGAGCGACGGGTAATCAGGCATGGTGCGCGGCCCTACATTGGACGGAACGGCTATCAGCCGTCTACCTTGGCTCAGCATAGTTCGCTGGCCGCCCCTGACCATTGTGACCGTATAGGTTTGGCGCAAGCTCAGCCCCTCTGATCCAGGGCCATCAAGCGCGGTGATGGCCGGAGGCACAATCACAGTCGTAGTGGGCGGCACAACGCCTTCCAGTGTTCTGGGCGCATTAGGGGGCGACGTAATCCCATTGCCCGCGCCGACAAATCCCGTGAACACGCCAGGAAGGCGAATCTCCGTGTTAAATCGAAATTCAAACGTGATGTCTTCTACAGCGTCATTGTTGTTATCAACCTTGATCGCATACAAAATTTCTGGATCGAACGGAAAATAGTTTGGCCCGTTGGCAGGTTCCAACAGGGGATCAACGTTGAGAATAAACGTGACTTTGTCAGAGTTATCGTAGCTGACAAATGCAAAGTAATCGGTGATGTCAGCTTTGTGATCGAGCGCAGTGATCGGCGCTTCTCGATGATTGGCTGCTTGCGTCGTCGGCAAGCTGGTCAGCAAACTGACCGCTGCTACGGCCAAGACCAACCAAGTCGTGATCATGGCTTTCAATCTACTCATCGTCAAACCTCCTTAAAGCAATAGATCGGTTGCATAGGGCCGAGCCATTCAAAGCATCATGCATAACAGATCAGCGGACACACCAATGGTCAAGCGTTGCGACTGCCTGATTGACCTTGACGCTCATGCCCGTGGCGTTCAGTTCATACAACCCAAAGCTACGCGGTCATCGCGCGACATGGTCGCCTGCTCGATTGCCGCAGTGATTGCGCGTAGAAATCAACTTACGCAACGTCTCGTGAGTTCGGATTTGCCCGCGCTGCGGAAAATTTCAGAAACAGAATCCGGGAGATCATCCTTCAGTCACCTTTCTGAAACCCGCGGGCCGGGAAATCCCAAGCCCCTGCGGGGAAATCCGAAGCCCGAAATCCGAAATCCGAAAAAATTCCAATGACCGAATTTCAAATCTGAGACCAATTGCGGAGAAAAAGACCGCGCTCTTTACAAGGGCGTCGCCTTGAGGGTGCCTGGCGGAATGTGGTGTTTTTGCGTTGCGGCGCCGCACGTTTGTAGGGGCGTCGCTGTGTGGACGCCTGCTGACGTGTGGTGGTTCAGCGTTGGGGCGACGCACGTTCGCAGGGGCGTTGCTGTGTGGACGACCACACGAAGGTAGCCAGACGTGCAGCGTCTGTGTGGGCGTCACCTTCAGCCCATCGCGTCTTCAACAGCGCCACCCGTTCTCCCATCGGCTCGTTCATGCTCTCCACTCGCTGGCCACAAACGCGCTGCTCCGACGCTTCTCAGATGCGCCACTGCTGCTTGCTCTGCTGTTGGAGATGTTGCACGTCTGGCCACGTTGTCACGAGCCGCTTGCGCGGCTCAGCAGAAACGAGCGTGGCATGAGGAGTCCCACATGCCATCAGAAAATCGGAGACCGCTGCTTGGGGCGTTTCTGCTGCTGCTCTCGATGTTGCTTCATCAAACAGGCCCGTTCTACCGACCATTGGTAGCATCTGAAGTGCTCTGCAGTGTGATTTTGTTTCCACCCGGTTACCATCAGCGCTCAAGATGTGAATCAGAAATCTGAGCTGCCTTGAGCTGCCCGCACTTTGCTCTGGCTGAAGTAACCATGTTATGATTTTGGTGGTTTCTTATGGGGTCAACAATGAGACGCATTGATGTCGAACTTCCCGAAGAGGTTTTGCTCTCTCTGAAGGAGGACGAGCAGGCGTTTGCCCGCGAGCTGAAGATGCTGGCGGCGGTCAAATTATTTGAATTGGGTAAGCTCTCCTCAGGGCGAGCGGCGCAATTAGCCGGCATGTCCCGCGTCGAGTTTCTGTTGTCGCTCGGGCGCTACAAAGTTTCGCCTTTTTCTCTCACACCGGAGGAGCTGGAGCGAGATATCAGAAACGCCTGAGCGTACGGTGATTGTTAATGCATCGCCGCTGATTTACTTACATCGCATTGGTTGCTTGGATTTATTGAAGAACCTGTACGGCCAGATCGTAGTGCCGGCAGCCGTTGAGGCAGAACTCCGCGAAGGTCAGCGGCGCGGCGCCGATGTTCCCGATGTATCAACGCTGTCTTGGATCGAAGTTCGATCGCTTCGCAGTTCGGCGCTTCTTCCAGCGGTGACGGACCTCGGTCCGGGGGAGGCCGAGGTCATCGGACTGGCGCGAGAACATCCGGGAAGCCTCGTGATCATTGATGATCAACTGGCTCGGAAAATTGCTGAGATTTGTGGTGTGTCCCTAACCGGGACGATAGGCGTTTTGCTGAAAGCCAAGCAGCTAGGATATGTGCCGGCGGTCGCTCCAATCTTGCACGCGCTCCAACAGGTTGGGTTCTGGCTCGGTGAAGAGTTAACCCGGTTGGTTTTGGTCAAAGCTCATGAAGAATCTGGCCCATCCAATTGACGAGGAACCGTGCATGTGTGATTCAGTAGACCACGAAGGATGAAAAAGAAATTCTTTTCGCATCCTTCGCGTATCGCGTTGGCGACCGCTCGCGAGGTGGGAAGCCTGAATCCCCAAGCCCGCCGAGCGGGAAATCCCGGGCTCCTGCGGGGAAATCCGAAGCACGAAATCCGAAATCTGAAACAAATTCCAATGAACAAATTCTCAAATGTGAAACAAGGATTGAGCCAGTGTTTGGAACATTGAGATTTTGAACGTTTCAACTTGTTTCGGATTTCGTGCTTCGGATTTGGAATTGCTCTCGAAGAGGGTTTCGGATTTGGGATGTTCGACAGCGGGCTGGCTGTTACAAGCACGCCGGAGGCGTGCGCCCCTGGCGATTTGCGGGGAAGCAAGCAGGCGGCTTCACACCTGAGCAACACTTCAAGCCCGTCTGTAATCGCAGACTGCCGGGAAGCATAACCGCGCAAGGCGCGATACGGCGCGCCTCAAGGCCGTTTGTAATCGGCAGACGGCCGCAAAGCCATAACCGCGCAACCAGCGATATAGCTGCACCTCAAGGCAGTTTGTAATCGGCAAATTGTTGCCGGAGGAGTTTCTTGTCAAATTTGCCTACGCTCGTTTTAGGAATTTGCTCAACGAAGACGACATCGTCCGGCAACCACCAGCGGGCGACGCGCGGGCGCAAGAATTCGATCAATTCCTCTTTGGTGATCGTGTCTTTGTGTTCAGCCATCGGCACGACAACGGCCAGTGGGCGTTCCGCCCATTTTTCATGCGCGACGGCGATGACTGAGGCTTCCAGCACTTTCGGATGAGCCATCAATGCGTTTTCCAGTTCGACGCTAGAAATCCACTCGCCACCGGATTTGATGAGGTCTTTGGTGCGATCGGTAATTTGCATGAATCCTTCTTCATCAATGGTGGCGACGTCACCTGTGCGGAACCAGCCGTCCGGCGTCCACGACTCGGCGCTCGCTTCAGGGTTGTTGTAATACGCCGAAGCGACCCACGGCCCGCGCACTTGCAATTCGCCGACCGATTGTCCATCCCACGGCAGAATGCGGCCCTGCTCGTCTACCAATCGCACTTCGACGCACGGCGCCGGCGTCCCCTGCTTGGCGCGCAGCCGATAGCGTTCCTCTTCCGGCCAATTTTCCATGTAGGATTTCAGGTGCGCCCCAGTGCCATAGGGCGACGTTTCCGTCATACCCCAGGCATGCAATACCGAAATGCCGAATTCCTTTTCAAAGTCTTCAATCAACGAGCGCGGCACTGCCGAGCCGCCAACCACGATTCGTTTCAGGTGACGCAGATCGAATGGTTCGTTCTTCAAGACTTGATATAAGCCGATCCATAACGTTGGCACGCCGGCAGCGCAGGTCACTTTCTCATCCTGCATCAATTGGGCCAAGTCACGCGGCTGAAGAAATGGCCCAGGGAAGACCAACGTGCAGCCACAAAACGTCGCCGTAAACGGCTGTCCCCAGGCATTAGCGTGAAACATCGGCACTACCGGCATGAGCACATCTTGCTCAGACAAACCCAGTCCGCCGCTCATGGCCGAGGCCATCGAGTGCAAGAAGATCGCGCGATGTGAGTAGAGCACGCCTTTGGGATGTCCTGTTGTGCCCGACGTGTAGCATAAGCCTAATGCGTCCCGCTCATCCAGGTCGGGAAACTCAAATTGGTCGGACGCATCGGCCATCAGCGCTTCATACGAGAGCGTCGGCGCTAAACTCGTCGGAGGAATAGCCCCATCGCCTAACACAATGTACTGCTCAACAGTTTTCAATCGCTCGGCTATTGGCTCCAGCAACGTCAACAAGCTCGGATCAACGAAGACGAATCGGTCTTCAGCGTGATTGAAAATGTAGACCAATTGCTCCGAAAACAACCGTAGATTGACCGTGTGCAACACCGCGCCGATGCAGGGAATGGCAAAGTAGAGTTCCAGATGTTGATAGTGATTCCAAGCAAACGTTGCCACACGATCGCCGCGCCGCACACCCAATTGCTGCAACACGTTGGCCAGCTTGCGCACGCGTCGTTGGAAATCGGCATAAGTGTAGCGATGAATGCCATTGCTCGTTCGGCTGACGATTTCTTTCTTGCCATACAACTGTTCGTTATGCGCCAGGATATGTTTGAGCGTCAGTGGAAAATCCATCATTAATCCACGCATAAAACGAAGCCTCCGAAACAGTGTACTGAAGAGGGGCAACTTTACGGCAGAGTCAAACGCCCCGTCAAGAGAGGC
>JANWZE010000150.1 GCA_025054955.1 Blastocatellia bacterium
CGATCTGTTGCGAAACCAATTGGGTGAAGAAGGCTTCAACCAGCTCCGCCAGCGGTATCGGTTGGGTCAGAATCCAAGGACCGGGCAGCTTGATACCGCTCATCCGTTTCCCAAGACTCGGCACATCGCATACGAAGGTGGCGCACCGATGTGGCCACTGGGCTGGGTGAAGTTAACACCATAAGGAGCGATGACCTATGCGCACGATACTCGTCACCGTGGGCACTTCGTTGCTCAGTAATGCGAGGCGCGATTTGAAGGTTGAGCAGCCGAGCGACCAACAACTGGCGAACTACCTTCGCCACACGGCTGCTGAGAAAGCTACTGCCGAGACAAATTCGCTCTCGCGGCTGCTCAAAGAAGGTGATCATGTCGTCTTCTTGCACTCCCAAACCGATGAGGGCAAGCTGTGTGCCGAAGCACTACGGCGGCATTACAAAGGAGAAGGTTACCAAGCTTGCATGCGGGAAGTGCCCGACCTGACTTACACCGAAAGTCGGTTCAAAATGCGTGGACTTCGCTCGCTGGTCGCAAAGCTCATCGAGCTAATACGGCATGAGCGACAGGAAGAGCGTCAGGTGCTGATCAACGCCACTGGCGGCTTTAAGGCGGAAATCGCTTACGCGACGCTCGTGGGATTGCTCTTTGACGTGCCCGTTTACTACATCCACGAGGCATTCCGCGAGATTATCGAGATGCCGCCCACGCCCATCAGTTGGGATTACACGCTACTGGCCAATTATGAGGAGTTCTTCGAATGGATCAACGGCGATTATCGGCCTACAGTTGAAGTAGATCGGCGGCTGCGTGGGTTGCCGGATGAGATTCGCTTACTTTTGACGGAGGAGGAAGGCTTCACGTCACTGTCGCCCGCCGGCGAGGCATTCTATGAAGCTTACCGCGAGCATTTAGTGCAAGCCGAATATGTGCCTATCCTGGTGTCGGCTCAGGCTCGGAATACTTATGACGCGAGTGCTCCCGACGTGCGCAAGTTATACGACCGCGCGCTCAGGAAACTCAAGTCCAGGGAATTGCGGATCACCGGCGCCGATCGCGTGCGCAACTGCGATTGTCTCGTCTTTCCTAAAGGACACCGCGATGAGCGCGTGTTTTTCTTTGAGGGTGAGGATGGCCGGGTGCACGTTTGCGAACTTGCTCGCCATAGTGACGGAAGTTACGAGCGAATGATTGATCGTGGAGTGCAGCGCGACGCCTACAGAGACTTTCACGAGTGGAAGGCGTGAGGTGATCAGGGTGACTATACCGATACTTTGCTCAAGTGAGAAGAGTAGATTGATCGCTTGTCGTCCGTATTCGATGATCAACGTTGCGAGCAACTCTTTATTGAGGCCAAACGGCGATGAGTTTGTGCGCCCGTTTGGAGCATAAGATAGGAGGTGATGTCAGTGGCTCGATTCCTTGTGTACTTAGAGCCGGCAGAAGAAGGCGGGTACATCATCTCTGCCCCTGCGCTGCCCGGCTGCGTGACGCAGGGCGAGACGCGGGAGGAAGCGCTCCGCATGATTCAGGATGCGATTCGCGGCTACATCGCCAGCTTGCGCAAACATGGAGAGCCGCTTCCTTCCGGCTACGAGGCGGCAGAGTTTGAGGTGATCGAGGTTGAGGTTGACACTGCCTCATGAGCCGCCTTCCTGCGCTCAAGCCAGATGAGGTCATTCGCAAACTCCAGAAGGTGGGGTTCCAGATTGATCATGTCACCGGAAGCCATTATATCCTGCGACATCCAGATGGGCGGCGCGTGGTTGTTCCTTATCATGCTGGCCGGGACATTAAACGCGGGGTGCTGCGGGCGATCATCCGTCAATCGGGGTTGACGGTGGAGGAGTTTCTCAAGCTCTAGACTTTGCCATTGCGCTAAAGATGCTCCGTTGGTGCAACAACCGGCAAGGTGACGGCCAAACGGACTGCGCAACCGTGGGCATTGTCATGAAAATGCAGAGATGGGTTATTGGAGGCTATAGGAGGTGAGACCAATGAAAGCGCTGACGTTTGTCGGATTGGGAAAATATGAGACGGCCCAGTATGGCTACGCTGGAAGGATTGTGGAGTCGAATCTCTTTCCCGTTGCCCTCTACGAGTTTTTTCAGCCGGATCAAATGATCGTCTTCGTCACTGAGCAATCGCGAGCGCGTTATTGGGACGAGTTATGTCAGAAGCTTGCCGGGAAGATCGAACCCGAACCGGTTGAAATCCCTTGGGGCAGCGATCCTGATGAACTTTGGACCATCTTCGATCGCGTCGTCGAAAGTGTGAGCGAGGGCGAGGAAGTGCTCTTTGACATCACGCATGGATTTCGCTCACTGCCGTTTGTCGTCTTCCTGGCCGTCGCCTATCTTCGGGCGGTCAAAAAAGTAAGCGTGCGTGGTATCGTCTACGGCGCATTCGAAGCCAAAGATAGCGAAGGGCGCGCGCCGATGTTCGATCTCTCACCATTTTTGAGTTTGCTCGATTGGCTGGCTGCCGTTCATCTCTTTCGCCGGAGTGGATCGGCGGATGATCTCTCCCGATTACTCCAGGAGATTCAAGATCAGGCTTGGTGCGGATCGGCAGCCGAGCCGTCAGACAAGCCAAAGAAACTTAAGACAATGGGAGGCCAGATCAATGAGCTTTCGCAAGCTCTTTTGCTCATCCGCCCGCTAGAGGTCATGGAGAAAGCCGAGCATCTGGTCAATCAGGTCGCCCCCGCCGCACTGAAAGAGGCCGAGCACTGGGCCAAACCGTTTGCGCTCGTTGCACCCGCGCTGAAGCAGGAACTCTCCCAGTTCGCTTCACCGCCCAGCGCGAAAAACCTCGACGTCCAACGGCGCATGATCAATTGGTATGTGGAGCGAGGCCTGTTGGTCCAAGCCATCACGCTTGCCCGCGAGCTTTTGGTCACGAAGACGTGTC
>JANWZE010000151.1 GCA_025054955.1 Blastocatellia bacterium
TTCCGTTGGACAGGGAGACAACCGGCTTGGCCGTCAAGTCTGTAGCTCCGTTTCGACCATCATAAATGCCCGTTCCGTTCTCCATGAATCGCACCTTCCACCCTTGCACAAAACTACTGGGCGCCACCGTGATTTTCAACGTCGTATTCTCCGAATAGTTATTGACAGCTTCGATGACGGCACTGCCCTCTTGCTCGAAGGTGAAATCCAAAACCGTGAATGCTTCGGCATCCAGAACTCTGGGAAACGGTTCATTGAGCGTGCTGGCCAACAAGGCATTCAGGTTCATGTTATCTGTCGTGCTGCTGGCGGCGATTCCTTTGATCGTGAGCGTCGCGCTCCCCGTGATGCGCACCTCCGAGAGCAACTGACCACTGCCCTGTTCATAGAACTTGGCTTCACCCGTTCCTGACATCCTGCCGAATCGCATCACCACTGCGTCATTCTGCGGCAGGTTTGTGACCGTGACTTGTACTAAGCTCAACGCGTTTGTACAAACCGCCGTGAAAGGTTGGATGCTGACATCCACCGGCGGCGCGCCGGCGCGGTGGACCTGGAGCGGACGCCTCATTGCGCGGACCGCTTGAGTTTCCATTGGCGGCAGCACGCACGGCCGATCACCAATCCGCGCCTCACATTGCAACTCGCGCTCCCTGCCGCCACAGTCCCATCCACCCTACTGAGCCAAAAGGCGAAAAATGCTATCCTGAAGTTACTCGCGCTCCCTCCCGCAACAGTTGCAGCTACTCGGTTGAGCATGAACCGCTCTGAATCCCGATGAGCATCGTTTTGTCTACCTTTCGATTGCTCCCTTGAGCCTGTGGAACCAGCACAAAAAGTTACAAACCCCTACCGCTCGCTTTCCCGCATTCGCTGATATTTTGCTCACCGACAGGCTCATACCAACGGCAAAGAGATTTATCCCCTGTGACTCAGATGGCCCACCTCCTCACCCACCCCTCCCATAGAAAATCTCGACGGAATCGGTCCACTGCTATAGCGTCCATCGAGATCATTCATTTCAAAACCAGCTTGCCAATCACAATCTTTCCTTCCTCATCATAAGCAATCAATCCGTTCTTTCCCCACGAGGCCCCGTATACCGTGCCTTTGGCTCTGGCAATCTTCAGCCTCTTACTCCCCGTGTAATGCACGACATAGAGATCGTTCCAGTCCACAGCATGCCCGTCACCGATTTCTGCTGCACAAAGCACCCATTCACTATCAGGCGACCAACACCTCGGATCGATGTTACGTCCGAGATCATAATAATATTTCCCTGTAGAGATTTCATAGACCGACAGGCGACTCTTCGTTTGAATGCAATAAATAACCACCTTCTCCCGATTCGGAGATAGTAGGACTTCAAAACATTTTGCCGGAAAATCACCAACGGTAGCGGGTGTTATTTTCCTATCCTGGCTTCCAATCCTGAGGTACGCTTCAAGTCTATCGCCCAACGACAAGATGTACGGCACAATCACATCAGGTCCATCAAATCGTCTCTCCCCCTCCTGATCGCTGAAAACCTTTCCGCCCCTTCCTATGGCAACCAGGTAGGGGCCATCATTCGGTGTCAGCGCCTTGACCAACTCCAGGTCCCCCTCAAGTGCCACCTTATTTCCAATCAAATCGGTATTGCCAACGACCAACAGATTCCCCTCTGCGTCGAACACCGGATCACTCATAAACGGTGACACAAGCGACTTCGATACAACCTTCCTGGTGACCACATCAATCAACTTGACAGTGCGCTCGTCCACATACGCGATCTGTTGGCTGTCAGGTGACCATACAGACCGCCTTATCTCGCCCAGACCTTCTCGTTCCACCAGTAATCTCGGCCTTAAATCGTTTGAACGCGCAATCCATAACGCATACGCGGGAGCATTTGAGCTAAACGCAATCCACCGACCATCGGGAGAAATCACAGGTCGGCGAAACTCCACTCCCTCTTTCGCAATGTACCTCACTTTCTGCAGGCCTTTGAAGTTGACAGAACCCTCTTGTCCAAAACTCAACGCCGCCCAGATTGCCAAACTCAATGTCATTATGGCTAGCTTCATCTTCTTTCGCTCCTTTCGACTGGTTATTTACCATCAACGGTGCATTTCAGTATCTCGGATCGTTTTGATCCCTAAAACGAGGTCTCCACTGGTTGGCGACATCAGTCGCCACCTTGTGATCTCCGGCTAAAGAATAGTCAACCTATTGTAGGTTGGATAAGCTTGAGCGGCGATTAATCTCGATGAATTCATCCGTGTGTCTCCTCATGAACACCAACGTATAATCATCGTCGGCTAGCAGGTCTCTGATTCTTAATCCTATATCCAACGTGAGGTCCTTTTCTAGCAAGGGAAGCGCCCATGAGCTCCGTGCTCGCCACGAAGGATGAAAATGGTTATTTTCAAAGGAATCGCCCACGAGCTCCGCGCACGCCACGAACGATGAAAAGACAATTCTTTCGTGAAGTTCGTGTGTTTCGTGGGCGATGTCCCAAGGAGCGATCTTGGGGACGCGGCGTCGTGAGAAGCCACCAGAGGGTAGCCAGACGTGAAACGTCTGGCTGGGCGTCATCTCAAATCCCTCGCGCCTTGAAGAGGCGCGCACCTCGTTCTCATCGAAACTCGTTTACGCTGTTCAATTGCTGGCCACGCACGCGCACATCTCAGCGCGTCTCCAACGCGCCACGATTGTTTGGTCTGCTGCTCCAGACGTTGCACGTCTGGCTACCTGCTGTTTGCGCCTCCGGCGCAAGCTGAGCTTGGATGTTTTCCGAGGGATTGCTCATGTGTGAGGCACGCCATGAACGATGAAAAGACAATTCTTTCGTCACATTCGTGTGGTTCGTGGGCTATTTTCTGAGGAGTTGTTCATGTCGTCCGGCACGACGCCCAGAAACGATGAAAACACAGGCGGGAACGCCTGTGCCACTTTTTCAGAGGAGTCACAGGCCTACCATCTGGGCCCGTCGTCGGACCGATGTTACCCGGATCACGTCCCCCATGACCAGGATCAATCATCACTCGTAAGGCTACGACCTTGAGCTGGATCGTATCGGATGCGACAACCGATTGTCCGCTGATACTGTAGGTCACCCTGGCCTCAAGAGAAAATTCTCCGAAGGCAGATAAACATAAAGGTGTAGAAACCTGTGCTGAGAACGATGAACCTGAAACTGTGGCTGGGTAACTCGATGGGATGTTCTGGCATTGACGACCGAGAACAAACGCCGCCCTGCTAATGGAAGCACCTGATGGGAGAGTCGCAGTGGCTCGAACCGTGACCGGATCGTTCCAGATTCTTATCATGTTGACTGGAGTAGCATCTACTGAGAAGGTGGCCACTCCATCCGTAATCTGGTCTATCTGCACTTGAGCCGACGGCGGCGCGCCGGCGCGGCG